>JAMIQD010000027.1:0-7158 GCA_035914755.1 Pseudobdellovibrionaceae bacterium
TAGTGTTAAATCAGTTCGGTTTGATCAAGCAACCCGATCAGCCTTATGTCCTTAGCAATAAAGGCTTGTTAATCGCGGCTCCGCTGGGAAGTCTAGTTCGAGCGGTGTTTGGCGGAGTCGTTTCTTTCGTCGGAAGCTTACCCGGACTCGGTAAAGTTTTAATACTCGATCATGGCGATCATTACTATACTGTCTATGGAAACAATGCGGAAGTACGTGTCGAAGTGGGACAAGAGGTTTCTCAATCTCAAGTCATTGCCAGTAGCGGACGAAGCAATTTTGAACAAACAGAGGGACTTTATTTCGAAGTTCGGCACTTTTCAGAACCCTACAATCCAACGGAATGGGTGAAAGGACTCAGCCTATGAAGGCATTTGCTCTTAAGTGGAAAACCATCATTCTTGCACTGATTTTAATTTTGGCGTTATTTGTTATGGCTGAGTCAGGATTTCAGATACGAGCATTTGCGCAAGAGCGATATGCTGATTTGCAAAACTTTACTAAGGTTTTGAATCTTGTTGAGCAATACTACGTCGAAGAGGTTGATACAAAAAAGCTTATCTACGGGGCGATCAAGGGGATGTTGAGAGAGCTCGATCCCCACACAAACTTTATGCCGCCTGAAATTTTTAAGGATTTTGAGACAGAGACTAGCGGCGAGTTCGGTGGCCTTGGGATCGAAATTTCTGTCCAAAATGGTATTTTGACAATTATTTCTCCGATTGAGGACACCCCAGCCTGGGAAGCCGGAATAAAAGCAGGCGACAAGGTGATCGCCGTAGATGGAAATAGCACAAAAGGACTAAGCCTTGTTGAGGCTTCACAATTGATGCGAGGAAAACTAGGCAGCAAAGTGATCCTTCGTATCGTCCGCGAAAACGAAGAAGAGCCCAAAGACATTACGATTGTTCGCGGAAGTGTAAAAATAAAGTCGGTTAAATATACAGATCTTGGCGATGGGTACGCTTATATCAAGATCACGAGTTTTATCGAAAAGACCTCCAAGGATCTAGAGAAGGCGATCGAAGGTCATATCAAAAACAGTAAAAAGATCGATGGTCTAATAATTGATATGCGTCGCAATCCGGGCGGCCTTTTGGATCAAGCAGTCAAAGTAAGCGACATGTTTCTGAAAGAAGGCGCGATAGTCAGCACGATGGGTCGCAACAAAAAAGAAAAAGAAGTCTCTAGTGTGAGCAAAAAAGGAAAATTTACTGATTTCCCGCTTATCATTTTGGTGAATGAGTATACCGCTTCAGCGAGTGAAATTGTGTCGGGAGCATTGCAGGATAATAAGAGGGCTTTGATTGTAGGGCAGAGAACTTTCGGTAAAGGTTCGGTTCAGTCTGTCGTGAAACTTGGCGATGGCAGTGGGTTAAAGCTGACCGTTGCCCGATATTACACGCCGAGTGGAATCAGCATTCAGGCAGAGGGAATTCGACCAGATATAGAAATCGATGATGTCGATCCTGACGCTTTTTCAAAATCTGTCTTAAAATCAAAGATAACCAGAGAAAAAGATATTGCCGGGCATCTGCGCGGGGATAGAGAGAAGGACACTGAGAAGGCACAAAAGAAATTAGATCTTAGTGCTAAAGAGACAAATAACGCTCTTGCTTGGTGGAAAGAGGTTGGTAATAAAAAAGACGAGAATCTGTCGCCACGCGAGAAGCTTTTTAAAAACGATTATCAGGTTTACCAGTCCTTTAGTTATTTGAAAGCGTGGAAGACTCTGCAGGTTCTTGCGCGCTGAGCAAGGGCAATTGCTTTTTTGAAAAAGCCGTCTTAGGTTGTTTCGTGGGGGCATTCTAGTGGCTGTAACGAAATTTCTGACTCCTCTGTTATTGATGGCTCAATCCGCCTTCGCTACGGCAGCGGGATTTTCTTCGGGAAATAACTTTATTGCCAGCGCTGTTCAAGGACAAGTTGTGGTTCATTGCGTGGATGGCAACTCGTCTACATACAACTGTCGTGATACAGTTCTAGATCCTGTGTCCTATGACTTCTTTATGGGCCCCCCCGGAACACGTGCTGATGAGGTGACCCTGAGCAGCCTAAGGGCCGATGGAACTCGGCGCGAGAGAACATCTGATTACGACCCTGTTGTTGGCAAAAGTCGAGAGCCTTTTAATTTATGGATTTCTACTATTTTTCAGCGCCCACTTTTGTTCCTCGGTGTGAACAAAATTAATTATACTTTTAAAAGTCGTGGGCAGTTGGTATCTCAGGGCGCTTTTGATGCGGTGGTAAGTTATGGGGCCCCAAGAGAGTGCCCTGTAACACATTACAATTCGTCAGATAATAACGACTGCCAGTCTCAGTATTCTGTTTGTCAGCAGTATTTTGAACAGTATCAATACTGCCGATAAACAGGTCTTTTAAGCTTTAAAGCTGCTCATCCTTAAGTGAGTCCGCAGAGACTTCTTTTACTTTTACGGACTTATTAAGAAAATCAATGACCTTTTCTTCGGAGATCATGTAGCTCAAGCGACTTGTTTGCTCTGGGCGTCCGTAAAACTCGCGAATGCGCGCCTCTTCGATACCAGTTTGGGCAGAGTACTCTTTATATTTTTGCTCTAGATCCTCGTCTTTGCAGTGAAGATCATGCTTGCGGGCTATAGCATCGATTAAAAAACTTGATTGAATCATTTCTGCAGCGGTTTTTTCAAAGTCGGAGTCCCACTTCTGAACGTAATCCTGGAAGTCAGCCGGTGACATGCCTTGGTCTGCCATGCGTTTCTTAAAGTCTTCAATAAGAGAGTTTTTCTGATCCTTTAACAAGGACGCAGGGACTTCCACGGGATTTTCCTTAACGAGTTTTTTTAAGAGCCGGTTTTTAAATGAGTCTTCAATTCTTTTTTTCTCTGAACTTTCAAGATCGTCATGGATGGTCTTTTTTAGCTCTTCTAGGTTTGACGGCCCGCCGAGGCTCTTTAAAAACTCGTCGCTGAGTTCTGGCAATACTTTGTGCTTTAAGCCAACGAGCTTAACTTTGAACTCAACAGGCTTTCCTGCGAGATCTGCGGAGTGATATGGTGTTGGGAACTTCAGGTGCAAGGTCTTTTCTTGCCCGATTTTCATGCCGGTGACACCCTCCTCAAAGCCTTCGATGAACTGTTTCGCTCCCAGTTCAAGATTGTGGTTGGTGCCGGTTCCATTTTCAAGTGGCTTGCCATCGACAAAGCCTTCAAAGTCGACCACAGAAATATCGCCGACCTTTGCTGCGCGGTCCTCGACGACATCTTCGAAGGTGGCGCGCGACGAACGAATGTTTTCAAGGACTTCGGCGACCTTTTTGTCGTCAAAGGCAAATTTTTCCTTTTCGACTTCAAGCCCTTCGTATTTTTTTAATTGAATTTCGGGGCGAATATCGAATGAGGCTGAAAAAGAGAAGTCTTGCGTTTCGCTCGGAACGTCGAATTCAAATTCCGGATTACTGATAGGTTCTAATTTGTGTTCAGTAAGTGCCTTTATGTAATGCATCTGAATTAATTCTTGAGCCACATCTTGTTTTACTCGGTCGCCGTACATACTTCGAATTGTACCTAGGGGCGCCCGGCCCTTGCGGAAACCCTTTATGGTCACCTCTTTTTGTAGATCTTGGAAAATTCTGTTAAAGGTGTTTTGGACAACAGTTGTTGGGATTTCCACGTTGATTTTTCGTTGGAGAGAAGAAACTTTCTCGAGATTCGTTTTCATGAGGGCTCCTCAGCTTTTGCGGTGGCGTCAAAATAAACGGGGATACTAGAAGATCACCTCTAGAATGGCAAGCGAATTGCGCCGCGCGCAATGCCTTCGCGTTATAGCTCAGAGACACTATTGAATCTATGAATCCAGAGATCATTTTTGTGACGGGAAAAGGTGGGGTTGGCAAGTCGACCGTGGCCGCCGCCCTGGCGCTTAAAAAGGCTAAGAGCGGGCAAAAAACTCTTCTTGTCGAAATTGGCGACCAGAGTTTTTACAAAGATTACTTTGGCTTGCAGTCAGTGGGCTACGAGCCCGTGAAAGTTCAAGAAAAATTTTCAGTGGCTCTTTGGTCCGGTCAGAATTGTCTGCGAGAATACATTCTGCATCTCATCAAAGTTGAAGCGCTCTATCGGCTTTTTTTCGAAAACGCAGTCATGAAGGCGTTTATTAATGTCGCGCCGGCTCTTCCCGAGCTTGCAATTATGGGAAAGGCCACGAGTGGACCGCGAAATCATGGTCCAAAACTACCCTACGACTGCATTATAATGGACTGCTATGCGACAGGTCACTTTATGGCCTTGATGGGAGCTTCTGCGGGCATGTCAGAGGTCGTAAAGGTCGGGCCGATGGGAGAACAGAGCCGCAGCATCGACAAAGTTCTCCGGGACCCGCAAATCTGCCAGTATTATCTTGTCTGCTTACCAGAAGAGTTGCCCGTGCGCGAAACAGAAGAGCTTTTTGCACAACTTAAAGCGGATTATGGAATCACACCGAACATCATTTTGAACAAATGCATAGCTGAGCCTTTGCCCATGGCCGAATTTTCGGCCGCAGAAAGCTCTACGAACACTGAGTTTAGAGAGTTTTCAAAACAGCAAAAAAAAATTCAGGAGCTGCATCTAGAAATGAAAAACCGCGTAGCAACTCTGGATCCAGAAACTCAATTGTTACCGACGATTTGGAGTCATGAAGTGTCGCGAGTTTTAGATTCTCTAGCGGCGGTGCTAAAATGAAGATTCTTGTTTGTGTCGGAAATGGCGGCGTCGGCAAAACGACTCTTGCTGCGGCGATGGGGGTTTCGGCGGCAAAGAAGGGAGCCAAGGTTTTGGTTCTGACGATTGATCCGGCGAAAAGATTAGCCACAACTCTCGGGATCGAGGGCAACAAGGATATCTGCAAAGTTCCTGGCCAAACCTTTAAGGGAGAGTTGTATGCCTCTATTGTTGATCACAAGAAAACTTTTGATGATTTTGTGCTGCGAGCGGCGGCAAAGTCTGAGGTGGCGAAAAAGCTGTTTGACAATAAGCTATACCAACAGCTTTCAACGAGCCTCAGTGGTTCCCAGGACTTCTCTGCATTAGAAAAGCTGTATTCGGTTTATGAGTCCAATGAATTCGACCTAATCATTTTAGACACGCCCCCAGCAAAACATGCGATTGATTTTTTGAATGCCCCGCAAAAGTTAGCGGTGCTGTTTAATGATAGCGTTGCTCGTTGGTTTAGAGATTCGAAGAGTAGCTCCGCGCGCAGTCGTATTATGAGCGTCATAAACGCGGGAACTAAGCAGGTCTTGAATATTTTAGAGAACATTACTGGCAGCGAGCTGCTCAGGCAGTTAGCGGATTTCTTTATCAGCATAGAGCAGTGGCAGGATAAGCTCGAAGATCGAATTGTAAAAGTCCATAAAATGATGACAAATCCAGAAACAAAGTTCTGCTTAGTGACAAGTTTTGATAGGGCCAAGCTCAGAGAGTCGGAATATTTCTTAACCGAACTGCGTAAGGGTGGATACCATATAAATTCGATTGTTATGAATCGCTCGTATCCAGAGTGGCTTAATTTAAATGAAGCTGTGTCTCGAGGGTCGCCAGCCGGGACAGAGGGGCTTTTTGCTTTGTACAAAGAAGAAAAAGAATTTTATTCTTACAGGGATGAGATCTATTCGGCTTTTGCAAAAAAATACGGAGTCGAAACGAAAGTTCTGCGCCTGCCAGAAGCTCGAGAGCCGATTTCAGATTTGGCGGGGTTAGAAAAAATGTCAGAAATAATTATGTCTCAGGGGGATAGTCGGTGAGATTTGTGTGGATAACTTTGTTTATAACTCTGAACTTCGCGTGCAGCTTGTTAGAAAAAAAAGAGAGCTCTTTAGAGGTGAGAGATCCAGAGCTGCTTGAAGTTCAAAAAATTGAGAAGGCCGTTGTGGCCGGTCAAAATCAAGAGGTTGTTTTGTTAACTCAGGTTTTTCAGAGTGAGTACCCGTACTCTTTGAGGCTTCAAAATGTGCGATTCTTTAGGGCTGGCGCTCTCGAAAATCTTGAGCGCTGGGCCGAAGCGGCGGATATATATAAGATTATTTCTAAATTCTCCGAAAAGAATCAGCCGGAAATTTCTGCCTTGAGTGTATATCGCTTGTCGTTTGTATATGAGGCCCTAGGAGATGATCAGCGCGTTTTAACGACCTTATTAGAGGCAAAAAAGTATCAAGACTATCTTCCGATGGAAATCGTGCAAGCTGAGATTCCCTCTCGTATTGCTATGGTTTATGCAAAAGAAAACAATTCGGCAGAGGCTACTCGTTGGCTGGGGCAAGCCGAAAAGGGCCTAAGGCAAGTTTTAGAAAATCGAAATGCACCTTTGACTAGTAACTGGTTGGCAAAGACGTATTTTAATATGGGATCGATTTCGACAAATCAACTTTCTGCTGAAAATATTCTCGCAATTATACAAGGCCAGACAGCGGTGCAAAGATATCTTATTCGCGCGCTGCAATTTGGCGATGAGAATTGGTCGTCAAAAGCCCAGGCGAAGCTGCAGAAAAATTACTCTGACGTATGGATGGCGATAGAAAACTTTCCGGAGCCCTCTGGTTATGATTCGATTGTGGCGGTAAAAATTAAAAGAGATGAACAGCTCCGTTTGGCGACGCCATTTTTAGAACTTATTAAAGACGCGCAGCTCTATCGCCCCGTGCCCGAGGGTTCTTCGAATGAGTACCAGAGAGGCTTTTTTGCCTTTTTAGAGGCCTTACAAAGTCGTACTGAGTCCTTACTGCAAAGCCCCATTTATACGCCGATGACAATGAATAAAAATAAGGCTCCCCAGGCATTGAAGAATCCTGCTAAAGTCATGCAATCTGAAGATCCAAATTTGTAGAGCGGAAGCAAGAGGTGCTTAGCAATGGTAAAAGACGTTCTTCATAGGCAGATACTTGTTCACAAGAATGAGATCTGTGCGTGGTTCAAAGAAAAAACAGGCAATCTCGCCTACCCAGTCTATTCAAGTTATGACATTCGTGATGCTGGTTATAAGGTCTCAAATGTCGATGCCAATATTTTTCCCGCAGGATTTAACAATATCTGTCCCACGGACAAAGAAACATCTGTAGGCCTGATGGCGTCCTACATTGAATCCCACTATGGATCAAAGGCAAAAAATATTCTGTTAGTGACTGAGGAACACACCTCCAACCCC
>JAMIQD010000028.1:0-2293 GCA_035914755.1 Pseudobdellovibrionaceae bacterium
CAAGGCCATCAAAACTTTTAAACGCGCCCTCGAGATTGATCCGACTTATACAGACGCAAGTGTCGGGCTCTCAATTATATTAAACGACCTTGGTAAATATGACGAAGGAAAGCAGGTTTTTGTTGATGCACAGAACCTGCTCGAGAAACGAAACGGCAAAAACGACCCGTTCGTTGACGAAAAAATCTCTTCGAAACATGAAGAGTTGGCAGATCTATATTTTCAATACAAAAGGTATAATGAGGCCCTAGAGCAGCTGTTAAAAGCACAGAGACTTTCATCCCGCAAAGCTGAAATCACGATGCGCATCTCTGAAGTCTATGTGCAGCTAAATCAATCTGAGCGAGCCATCAAGGATTTGCGGTCTTTGATTCGAGATTACCCACACTTTGTTCCAGCCCGCCTAAAGCTCGGTGTTATTTATTACAATTCAAACAACATTGCCGAAGCAACTGAACAGTGGGAAAATGTGCTGATGCGAGACCCACAGCATCCCGAGGCTTTGCGCTACTTAAAAATGGCCCAGGCCGCTGGTATCACCTCTATCGAACTGTAAAGGCAAAACATGGGACAAATTAAAGATGAAATGACTCCGTTCCTGAACCGCGAAGAAATCGCCGAGCTCGTACGACACATCGCAAAGCATATCGAGTACGACTACGAAGGAAAAGAAATCGTTTTTATCTGTCCTTTGCGAGGCTCCATTCACTTCACAGCGGACTTAATGAGACAAATAGATCTTCCGCAGCAGGTAGACTTTGTCTATGTCACCGCAGTTGAACGAGGCGGGGCGATTAAAATTGTTAAGGATATCTCCGTTAATATCGCAGGAAAACACGTTATCATTGTCGAAGAAATTATTGATACCGGTCGCACGCTCAGCTTTTTAAGAAATCGCCTCTTTGCTTCGGCGCCGGCCTCATTAAAGATTGTGACATTACTTGATAAGCCCGCGCGCAGAGAGCTTCCTATAAAAGCCGATTACATTGGCAAGACAATCGACGACAGATATGTAGTTGGGTACGGCATGGACTCAGAAGAAAAGGGTCGTAACTACCCGGGCATTTATCACCTAAAGAACTAGGCCTAAAGCCCGCCTTTGGCCTAGCTGACCGCAACATTCACCAAAAAAAGCGCCACAACACAAACAACATAAAGAACGACTAGGGACTTAGACATTTCTTTGGTCTCCTTCTAAAATCTCAGTGTGAGACACTTTTCGAATTTTGTCAAAAAATCAACCGCCTATTAAGGAATTCCCAAAATTAGCCGATAATCATGCTAAGGGGGAATAAATCCTATGAAGTCGTTTAAATCATTTTCAAAAAAGCTGTTTAAAAATCAAGCCGGCCAAGGTGCGACTGAGTACATCCTATTATTGGTTGTTGTTGTTGCTCTCGTTCTGATGTTCAAAGACAAGATTAAAACTACTCTTGATGGAAAAGTTGGAGAGTTGCAAAGTGCGATTTCGGGCTTCACCGGGAATTGATTATTCGAAATTATGACTGTCGAATATGTTCTTCTTCTTATCGCCGTGTTTTTTATTGGGTTGAAGTTCTTTATAGAAGCTCCGAAGGACGCTTTTAAGGGATCCGGCCCAAGACTCGCCGTGCGCGTAGAAAAGCAGCTTTTGACGGGGCAAGGATTTAGATCTTCGGACCAAACTACAGAGTGGAAACCCGAACCTTAAAGGAGGCCGAGATGACCAAGTCTTCATCAAAGTCTCTCCTTAGAAATGAACGCGGACAGTTTTTAATCGAAGCCGTCTTATTGATGGTGCTTTCTATTGGACTCCTTACTGTGGGGCTCAGAGTATTACGAGATGGCAACATGCTATCGAACCTTATCTCGGGTCCTTGGCAGCGAGTTTCTGGAATGATCGAAAGCGGTGTTTGGGAGCCTGCTAACAAAGCGGCAGCTCGACATCCAAACCAAAGTAGCAGGCTTTTAAGCGTGGATCCAAAATGAAAAATTCGATTTTCGTTCCACATTTTATCGTGCAAAACTCAAAGGGATTTCTCTCTGCAGATTTTATTTTTGCCATTATCATTGCCTCTGGTCTTTGTATGGTTTTCTTTTCTCTGACGTTTACGTTGTCGATGGCAGAAGTTGGCCAGTACATTGCGTATTCTGTTACAAGAGCTCACTCTGCCGCTCATAAAACTCAAGATGACCAAGTTTTAATGGCAAAAGCTAAATTTGCATCTCTGCAAAAAAACAAAGTCCTGCGCCCTCTTTTTTCAAATGGCTGGTTTGAAATTACCAACCTCGATATCCGCGGGGCCGGAGCAAC
>JAMIQD010000029.1:0-11420 GCA_035914755.1 Pseudobdellovibrionaceae bacterium
TGTACATGTACCTTCCAAATAACAATAAATACGTTCTTTACACTCCCAAAGGCGGGGTGTTTTATAATCGACAACTTGAGAGACTAAAAAATCAGGGTATTACGCATATGCACGTGCAAAAGGATGCCGCAAAGGCGATATCTAAATACAAAGCGCAAAACTATCTCAATGATCTTGTTGACGACTATGGCCAAAAATCCGGTTCTCTATTTGGTGCCAAACCTAAAGCGTCCTAAGGAATATTATTTTGCCTAACTCGCGAAAAACCAGTCTCTTCACGAGTCCCTTTTCTATCCCCACGGACGAAAAAAGTCTTATTACGGTCGGCTCTTATAGCGAAAAGTCTTTGTCAGATAAAAATATAAAAATTCTAATTTGGAATGTCTATAAGGGCAAAGACCCTCGTTGGGCAAAAGAGTTTAAAGATATTATTCGCGGTCATGATCTGGTGCTTTTGCAAGAGGCTGTTAGTGATCATAAAATGCCAAAAATTTGGCGCGAGGATTTTTCGGCCTACGCCTGGAATATGGCGGCTAGCTTTCACCTGAATCCTCAGCAGGCAACGGGAGTTGCGATCGGGGCGCGGGCTGAGTCCTATGACCTTAAGTTTGTGCGCACAAAAAGTCGGGAGTTGTTTTTGCTTACTCCAAAAATCACTTTGCTCTCGCAGTTCAAAGTTCATGCCCGTTCGGAAAAGCTTTTGGTTGTCAACACCCACTCCCTGAATTTTACAACCACACATTTGTTTATCAAATCCATAGAAGAAAAAATTCGCGAGATTGAGGGACATAAGGGGCCTGTGATATTTGCTGGCGATTTTAACACCTGGAATACGCGTCGGTGGATTCTGCTCGTGCAAATGCTTTCGCAATTAAATCTTGTTCCTGTTGAATTTAGAAACGACAGCAGGTTTTTTAAGCTCGACCATATTTTTGTCAGAGGCGTAAAAATTCATTCGACCGAAGTTTTACACGGCTTTAAGGGATCAGATCATGTGCCCCTTGAAGTTTGCCTGAGCTTTGAATAGAGTCTCCTTATGAAAAAACCAAGCCGTCTTATGGCGTCCCTCGAAATTATAGAAAAAGAGAACAAAAATCGAATCTTGACACTAGGAGACCTAGTGAGTCTGCTTGGAGACATGGGTCATGGAATTCTGGCATTATTGCTGTGTTTGTTTTTTTTGCAACCAATCCCACTTCCGGGGGTGTCGACTCCGGTTGGCTTGATCGTGGTAATTCTTGCTGTGTTTCAGTTTTTAAATTATCCCGCCTGGATTCCGAAACGTTTTCAACAAAGACCCCTTCCGCAAAAGGCGGTCAGCCGTATTGTTGAAGTGGCTGAAAAAATATGGACCCACCTTGAGAAGGTGTTAAGGCCACGGATGCTGTTTTTGAATCACACTTTGGGATTTCGCCTTCTAAATCTGTGTGTGATTTTCGTGAGTGCCTTGTTTTTGAGTCTTCCTTTGCCGATTCCTTTTACCAATACGGTGCCGGCAATCGTGATTATATCGCTCTCGCTGGGTCAGCTCGAAGAGGATGGTTTGATGGTGTTGTTTTCTTACCTCATGACTTTTGTAATGCTGGGATTTTTTTACTCACTCGGAAATGGAATTTTTAGTTTCTTTCAAAGACCTTGGGCCAGCTCTTTTTAAGGCCGTGCGTGCGCAGAGTGTCGTGAATATAATAAATCTATGCCCGCGCAAAAGATCGAAAAAAGTCTCAAATTATCAAATATTGACGCCTTTCTCTGTAGCCTTATGGTTGGAGCTGGCGAGTCGTATTTGCCTGCCTACGTTGTTGCCATTGGCATGGGTGAGATCTTTGCCGGATACCTCGCAACACTGCCCTTGGTGGGCGGAGCCGTTTTGCAGCTTTTTACACCGAAGATTTTACACCGCGTAAATTCGCACAAATACTGGGTGGTGCTCTCGGCATTTATTCAGGCCCTGGCTTTTTTGCCTTTGCTTTATTTCTCTTTAACCAAGGCTCCAAATTTTTGGGTGCTATTTGCAGTTTTGACTCTCTATTGGGGAGCCGGATTTTCGGCGGGAGCTGCATGGAATTTTTGGATGGGGCGCTTGGTTCCTGATGATCGCAGCGCAAAATATTTTTCTCTCCGGATTCGGATCTCTCAGCTCGGAGTCCTCATCGGCATTATTGGCGGAGGAGTGGCCCTCCACAACAAGGTCGAAGTGGGCCCCTTTACTTCGGTATTTTCTTTGTTGTTTCTTTTTGCATTTGCCTGCAGGGCCGTGTCGTCATTGGTTTTATCAAAGAAAATCTTTATCAAAGATTGGGCCCTTGAGGATCAAGCGCATCGCTTGCGAGATTCATGGAATATTTTTTGGCGGGGCGAGAGTAAAAAGAAGTTTTTTATATATCTTGTTCCCTTTCAAATGGCCGTGCATGTGAGTTCGCCCTTTGTGACTCCGTACATGCTGGCACAGCTCAAGATGAATTACGGTCAATACATGATCGCGATTGCAACCATGATGGCTGGTAAGATTTTATCTTTATCTCTGATTCAAAATATAAAAAACAACCTTGATGGATTTCGTTTGCTTGTCGCGGGTATTGTCATGGTATCTCCGATGGCGGCGCTTTGGGCTCTCAGCGAGAATTATTATTTTATAATTATATTGCAGCTGTTAAGCGGCTTGACATGGGGCTGCTTTGAATTTGGGCTCTCGCTGATTTTCTTTAAGGATCTCAAACAGCAGGAGAAAATCCCATTTTTAACGATCTATAATCTTCTTAATTCAGTCGCCATTATTGGCGGTACGATTGTCGGTGGACACCTGCTTCATCTGATGGGCGAGCACAAGCAAGGCTACTGGATTTTGTTTGCCATTGGCGGAGGCCTGCGGGTGGTTTTTTGTGCGCCGCTGATCAAACAATGTTTTCGCTGGAAAAATCATTCTCAAAAAACTTCGGCGATGGAACTTGCCCGGGCCTCTTAGTATTTCGCGAGAAAACGTTGGTGCAGGGCCTTGTCACTGTAGACGTCTTTGGCTTCTGCCATTTCTTTTTGGCTGTAGCCCGACATTACATCCGTCACGCAAATGGATTTTTTTTCTTCATTGCAGCTGAATTTTATTCTCCAAGTTTTGTAAGCAAGAAGATAATCGGAGCCGAGTCTCGAGACTCGTTTTTTGTCGGCATTGAGGGCGTCGTATTCTAGCTGATTGAGGACAAAATCGCGCAACTGCGTCAGCCCCTCTGAAGATAAAAAATCAATTTTTTCTGAAGCTCTAGTTGAGAACTGCACCGAGTTTTTCTCAACTCCCTCGAGCCAGCCTATCTTGGCATCAGCAAAAGAATCTGCGTAAGGGAGGTAGGGTTTGATATCCAATATGGGTGTTTGATCGAGGAGGTCTGCGCCTTCGACCACGAGTCTGAGTCCATCGACCATCACAAGTTTTACGCAGCTAATACCAATTGGATTAGGTCGATAAGGGGCCCGGGTTGCAAACACGCCGACTTTTGTGGCGCTTCCACGCGGCGGCAGAACCTTGGGTTTCCAATGAGTGTTGTGGTGAAATTGATAGATCAGCCAAATGCGTTCAAAGCCCTCAAGATTTTCAAGAGCTTGTTCAAATTGCTGTCCTGAGTTTAAAAGAATCTCACCGCGAGTGTGGATGCGCTCAAGGGGCTGGCGTGGGGCCTCGTAGGGCGCTTTGGCTTCAGAGTGATAAAAGCCAATGGGTTCTAGCTTCATAAAGAGTACTGCCTTGAAAATTCATAGGTGGCAATGGCGGTGGCGACGCCCACGTTGAGAGAGTTTTTATGGCCACGCAGGGGAATCTTTCTCACCTCATCGCAGAGGTCTAAAATATCTCTGTCAATGCCGAAACGTTCATTGCCGAGAATCAAAGCCGTGGCCTGTTTTTTGAAGTCCTCTTGCAGAGGAACCGCGTGAGTGGTGGTTTCAAGGGCTGAAAGCTTGTAACCTTCGCGTTTGAGCTTTAAGAGAAGCTCTGAAATCTTGGGAGCCTCATGCCATTCAACAAGAGACTCTGTGCCCATGGCCGTTTTTGCCAGTTTGTCTTGGGTTGGCAGGGGAGTATAGCCACAAAGAAAAATCTTGCGGACCCCAAAACATTCGGCCGTTCTAAAAATCGATCCAACGTTAAAGGCCGAACGCAAATTGTAGAGAACCAGTACTAAGGGTATTTTTTCGATCACTTGCTCCGGTTTATCCTCAGAGAGAATCAAGAACTCATCATCTCGTAGAACTTTTTGCAGGAGCCTTTCAATGGGCACCACGAATGAAACATAATGTTTCGTTGTCATGGATGGGCTAAGATGTTTGGCAATTTCAGAAACTTTGCGCAGTTCGAAGTCTTCGTGATTGTCAAAAAAAACCAGGGCCTCTTTGAGCGAGTTGATTTTTTCTGCCAAAAATCCGCGAGTAGACTCGCGCTCAAGTTCGAGCATCATGCGATGAATATTTTGTAAGGTCTTTAGCTCTTTGGGTGTCATCGTTTTACTTAACGCGCTGGCCGGCTTTGGCTCCGCTGTCTGGGCTCAGAACAAAAAGGTCAGAGCCTCCCTCGCCGGCAGCAAGGACCATCCCCTCGGACATGCCGAATTTCATTTTGCGGGGTTTTAAGTTGGCACAGACAAGGACCTGACGACCAATTAATTTTTCTGGCGAGTAGGCAGCTTTGATGCCGGCGATGATTTGCCGGGTTTCTCCGCCAATATCCACCTTCAGACGTAGTAGTTTGTCTGCTTCTTTGATCTCTTCGGCTTCAATCACCGTAGCAATGCGCAGATCGATTTTCATAAAATCATCAAATTCAATTTCAGTCGCTTTTTCTGCCGTCTTGGCTGGAGCCTTTTCGGCCGCTGGCTTTTTTGCCAGTTTTTCATTTAGGGCCCGAGACTCTTCAAGCATGGCTGTAATTTTATCGGCTTCAATGCGATTGGCAAGGTGTTCGTAATCAGCAATGTCAGAGTTTGAAAGAGTTTTTTGAATATCCGACCACGCATAGGGTTTTTCGCCGAAGAGTTTTTCAACCTTGGCCGTGTAGTAAGGGAGAATCGGCTTTAGATAAATACTCAAAATTCTAAAAATATTCAGCGTGGTGGTTAGAACTTGTTTTGTCGCTGCGGGGTCGCTTTCGAGAGTTTTCCAAGGGGCCTTTTCGTCAAAATAGCGATTGGCCTCATCCGCGAGAGCGCGAATTTCTTGGGTGACTTTGACAAAGTCTCGCGCTTCGTAGTGTTTGGCAATTTCTTCGGATCTATTTTGAGCGAGCGCAATCAATTTTTGTCCCTGAGCATCGGGAGAGCTCATAACTCCGTCCATTTTTTTCTTGAGCATCTGAGCCCCGCGTGATGCGAGATTGGTGATTTTTCCAACGAGGTCCGAGTTGACTCTGCTGACAAAATCCTCAAGGTTTAAATCGATATCATCAACATTGCCGCCCAACTTGGTCGAATAGTAGTAGCGTAAGAATTCGGGATTCAGATGATTCAAGTAAGTTCGCGCAGCGATAAAAGTCCCCTTTGATTTTGACATTTTTTCGCCGTTGACCATCAGGTGCCCATGAACAAAGACCTGATTCGGAGAACGGAAATCCGCTGCCTTCAAAAGCGCTGGCCAAAACAGGGTGTGAAAGTAGGTGATGTCTTTGCCGATAAAGTGATAAATCTCGGCAGACTTGTCGTTCTTCCAAAAATCTTCAAAAGAGGAGCCGGAGCTTGCACACCACTGCTTGGTCGTTGAGACGTAGCCCATTGGCGCATCAACCCACACGTAGAAGTACTTTTTGTCTTCGCCCGGAATTGCAAAACCAAAGTAAGGTTCATCGCGGGAGATATCCCAGTCTCTGAGGTCCTCAGCAAACCACTCCATCATTTTTTTTGAAACTTCGGGGGCCGTATGTTTCGGCAACCACTCCTGCAGGTAATTTTTAAAATCATTCAATTTAAAGAAAATATGCTGAGACGCTTTTTTTACAGGCGGCGTTCCGCAGAGAGAACAGTGAGTGTCCTTAAGGTCAGCAGGGGAGTAGGTGGCGCCGCAAACATCACAAGAGTCGCCGTATTGCTCTTTGGCTCCGCACTTAGGGCAGGTGCCTTTGACAAAGCGGTCGGGCAAAAACATCCCGTCATGTTCACAATAGAGTTGGTCAATGGGGCGTTTGGCAATGTGTCCCTTGGTCGCCATTTTTTGGTAAAACTCTTCGCAGAGTTCGCGGTTTTCTTTTGAGTTGGTGGATCCAAAGTGAGCGAACTCTATTTGAAAATCCTTAAAGTCTTTCGTGTGTTCTTCGTAGCTCTTGGCAATAAGAGTCTCGGGAGTGATTCCGAGTTCTCGGGCCTTGACCATAATTGGTGTGCCATGGGTGTCATCCGCGCAAATAAAAACACACTGATGTCCGCGCATATTTTGAAAGCGATTCCAGAAATCCGCTTGAAGATACTCTACAAGGTGGCCAATGTGGATGTAGCCGTTGGCGTAGGGGAGAGCGCAGGTCATCAAAATTTTTCTTGGTTGTGCGCTCATGAGATCTCCTTTGGTAACGACTATCGGGCGACTTAGGACTACTTAAAGTCGACTTCTCCGGTTTGTAAATGGTACAGGGCCGACTGAATTTTTACCTCACCGGTATTGACGGCGTCACGCACGATTTGAGAGCGTAGAATTAAATCTTTGGCGACTCCTTCGGCATTAGCCCACCCCTCAACAACACCGCCTTGTGAAAAAGGCTTGCCGGCAAAACTACGGATGCGCGGATGAATATCGCCGACAAGTTTATTGAGCCAAGGGCTGCCCGCGTCAGAGCCGTCAAGCGTGCCATGGGCTGCACGAACAGCGCCGCAGGATTCATGTCCTAAAACAAGAATTAGATTGCTGCCTAAATGCTCCACTGCGTATTCGATACTGGCAATGGTTGACGCATCTAAGACTTCACCAGCAACTCGAACAACAAAGATCTCTCCTAATTTTTGGTCAAAGATCACTTCAGGTGGAACTCTGGAGTCGCTGCAAGAAAGAATGATCGAGTGAGGATACTGTCCTTTCGTGAGTCGATCCCTGTCCGCTGCACTTTGGCCGTCTTTGCGGAGGGAGGGGATGACGAAGCGTTTGTTGCCATTTTTAAGCCAGCCTAAAGCTTTAGCGGCTGGGATTTTTCCGGCGTGGCGATGAGAGGGGGCGGGGGGCGGCGGCGGGAGCGGTGTAACGGCAACAGCTGCGGCTGGACCTTGAGCCGTTTCTTTGTTGTCTGCAGGTTTGTGAGCGCAGGCGGAAACTCCTAAAGCGAACAGTCCACACCAAAACAATTTCATAATTCCCCCTTCTTGGGTAATAATTGCACAATAGTATTAAAACCCAATGCTATCTTAAATGGGATCAAAAAGGAGTCTTAAATGAGTATTCCTCTGCTATCGTCCGAGGAAATTTTAAAAAAAATAAGACTTTATTCGTACCAACAGAAGCAGACTTATTTAGCAATGTATTCTTCGTGGTACGGCGGAATCGTTAAGGACCCCTCCCTGATGCTAGTTCCGATCGACGATCATCTGGTGCACCGGGGGGATGGGGTATTTGAAGCCATGAAGTATGTTCGGGGGAATATTTATCTTATGCAAGAGCATTTGGACCGTCTCGAATCTTCAGCTCTGCAACTCGGGATGGAGTGGCCTTTTTCAAGGGAGAATCTGGTTGCAATTCTTAAAGAGACGATCCACGCAAGCGGGGCAAACGAAGCTCTGCTTCGAGTTTTTTTGTCGCGAGGACCTGGGGGATTCACTACCAACCCCTACGATTCTGTTGGGACCCAGCTCTATGTCGTGGTCACAGAATTAAAGCCGCTGTCTGAAGAAAAATACAAACTCGGTGCTTCGATCGGCAAAAGCCAAGTTCCACCGAAAGATCCCTGGTTTGCAACGATCAAATCTTGCAATTATCTTCAGAACGTCATGATGAAAAAAGAAGCTGTCGATCGCAATTTGGATTTTACCGTGGGTTTTGATGCTCAGGGGGTTTTAACCGAGGGCAGCACTGAAAACATTGTCTTGCTTGATTCTTCTGGGGTTCTTCTTCGGCCCTCACTGCGGCAGGTGCTAAGAGGGACCACGATGATGAGAGCTTTTCATTTGGCACAGTCTCTGGTTGAACAGAAAGTTATTCGCGGCCTTGGCGAAAAAGACCTGAGCGAAAAAGATATTCTGAGCGCCAAAGAGGTCATGATGATGGGAACGACTCTCGACGTGTTACCGATCACAAAGTATGAAGGCAAAAATATCGGAGATGGAAAAGTCGGCGATGTCGCTCCGACCTTGAGACGTCTGCTCTTCGATGACATGAGGATACGAGCCTAAAACTCTAAATCTCGAGCTGAATCTTTTCAAGAAGTTCGGGGTCACTTAAAACAGCCTCGCCCCCTTTGGCAATGGCGGTGAGGGGGTGTTCGGCAACTCGGACATCAAGGCGAACTTCGTTTTGTATCCGTAAATCAAGATCGCGGATCAGAGCTCCGCCGCCAGCGAGCATGATGCCATTTTCTATAATATCGGAGACCAGTTCCGGAGGAGTGTTTTCGAGCGCGAGGTGTATGGCGTTAATGATCTCTTGAATTGGATCATTCATCGCAAGGCCGACATCTTCAGATGAAATCTCAAGAGTTTTTTGTAGGCCGGTTTCAAAGTCGCGGCCATTCACAGTGACTGTGCGAACATCTTTTTTGGGAACCGCCGTGCCGATGCTAGTTTTAAGGTGCTCTGCTGTTTGTTCTGAAACAATAAATTTTTTGGTCTTTTTGAAGTAATCAATAATGGCATCGTCGAGGCGATGGCCCCCGACGCGAACGGCTTGGCAGTAGACGATGTCAGCAAGGGCAATCACAGCGACTTCGGTGGTGCCTCCGCCGATATCAATGATCATATTTCCCTTGGCGGCCTTGACTGGTAAGCCCGCGCCGATGGCGGCGGCCATCGGTTCGTCGATCAAAAAGACGTGTTTGGCTCCAGCCCACTTGCAGGCTTCAACGACGGCTTTTTTTTCAACGTCGGTGACTCCATACGGAAGAGAAACCACAACGCGCGGCCGTGAGAAAATGGACTTCACTCCGGGTTTGCTCAGAAAATGTTTGAGCATCATTTGGGTGGTTTCAAAGTCCGCAATGACCCCGTCGCGAATGGGTTTTTGCGCCACAATATTGCCGGGCGTTCTTAAGAGCTTTTCTTGGGCTTCGATGCCTACGCCAAGGATTTTTCTTTTTCCGGGCCCGGATTGGCTAAAGGCAATCAGTGAGGGCTCGTTGAGGATCACGCCTTTTCCGCGGGCGGCAATCAGGGTGTTGGCAGTGCCGAGATCGACATAAATATCTGCGGCCGCATTTGAATCAGATTTGGTCAGCCAAGAAAAAAGCTCCATATATTTTAGAAAAGTCCTTTGCTTGAGTCGAAGGGGAAGGTCACGGTTCCGGCGATGTATGAGAAGGTTTCGCTGAGGTTCAGTCCGACCTCGGCACCGAAGTACATAGAGGGAAGCTCCGAAGTTTTAAACTCTGTTCCGAACATGACTTGGGATCCTGTGAAATCTCTGTCTTTGGTGTTTGTTAGATCGAGGGCCACGGCAGCATAAGGGATCCAAAGGCCGGAGCCAGTTTCGACCTTCTTACTAAAGAGGGTTGCGAGTTGCAGAGTTAAAATGTTGAGGGAAGACTTGCGGGCAAAGAAGCCCCCCGCGCGAAAGCCAATGCCGGGTTGGTTGTCGACATCCGGAAAGGGAACATACTTCACAGTGGCGCCGACATTGAAATCAATGGTTCCTGCGCCGAGCCAGAGTCGTCCGCTGGTTGCGTCGTCAAAGGGGGCATCAAAAAAACCAGTGATATTGGTCCCGCCGCCATTGTCGGTCAGAAATTGAGGCTCAACTCCAACTTGATAGTCGGCGGCCCTGGGGATTTCTGTGGATTCGCTCATAGAGAGGTAGGCTTCGGCGACAGAAGAAGTCACAGCAGAAAGAAGTAGACTGCTTAAAATGCCAGTAAATAGATGTTTTATGCTCATGAGTCTTCCTTTCGAAGGTTGAAGTGAAATGTTAACGACTCGACTTATGTTTGACAAGACATTGAAGGCTTGGGACTTTTATTAATCTATGAAATTACCAATAAGCCTTGTTGTCATCACCTTGAACGAAGAAAATAATATCGCCCGTTGCCTGGCTTCGGTGCCCTTTGCCTCAGACATTGTGGTGGTCGACAGCTTTTCTGCTGATCGCACAGTTCAAATTGCTGAATCCATGGGCAGCCGGGTCTTCGCCGAAAAGTGGAGAGGCTTTGGGCCGCAAAAGGCCTTTGCTGTTCAGCAAGCAAAATATGACTGGGTGCTTTCGCTCGATGCCGACGAAGCCCTCAGCCCTGAATCTCAGCAAGAAATTCTGAGTCGTTTTTCTGGGCTCGAAGAAAATGTAGGCTACGAGCTTCCGCGAAAGTCCTGGCACTTAGGTCGCTGGATTCGATTTGGCGGGTGGTTTCCAGACTATCAACTTCGCCTTTTTAATCGAAAGAATTTAAACTGGTCAAACGATGGTTTGCACGAAAAAGTTCATGCTATACATAAAGATAAACTTAAGGAGCCTATTTTGCACTGGGTGTTTGAGAGTCTCAGTGATCAGGTTCTTACTAACGATAAATATTCTAGTTTGGGGGCGCAAAATTTAGAGGCCTCGGGCAAGAGGTTTTCTCTCTTGAAATTGATTTTCAAACCTTGGACAAAATTTATCGAGTGTTACTTTATCAAACGGGGGTTCTTAGATGGTCTTCCGGGATTTATCATTGCGGTGGGAGCGGCCTATTCGATTTTTTTGCGACAGGCAAAGCTCTGGGAGCTTCAGCTAAAGAAGGGAGGCTAAAAGTGAGAACATTAAGTGTTACTTTATGTTTTATTTTGTTTTGCGGGACAGTGGTAGCTGCGGGTCCCCAATACCCTTTTATTGCTGAAGTCGAAGGCAAGGTGAAGTGGACGGATCGAGATGGCAAGGTCGGGGTGCCAAAAAAGAAGCAAGTGCTGATTGAAAAGGCCACTCTTGAAACCGAAGAGAAGGCTCAGATTTTGATTCAGGTCGATGCACTGAGAAGCTTGCGCTTGTATGCTGGGGGGCGTGTCGAGCTTCCGGCGATCAGTTGGGAGACCGGTGAGGCCCCGGTGATATTGCTAAAGTATGGACGACTTCGCTGGCTTGAGCTCCCGCAGAAAACTTACAATATCGCTTTGCGTTCGGATATCTTTGAGTTCCTAAGCCCGGTGGGGGACTTTGTTTTTAGTTATGATCCCAAAACTGCCTTGGCCGAAGTTAAGGCACTTCAAGGCTCGATGCAGTTTTCCGCGATGAATGCTGAGGAAGTGGCTCTGGTTACGGCGGGGCAGAAATGCTCCTTTCAAGGGGTTTTAGAGGGG
>JAMIQD010000030.1:0-1649 GCA_035914755.1 Pseudobdellovibrionaceae bacterium
CCATTTTAAAAAGGCATTTGTAACGAGGGTGTTTTGAACATCCAATAAGACGCTGACGGAACCATCGACTCGGCCCAGCTCTTCGACCGCTAAACAGGCCATAGTGAAGGTCGCTCCAGCGCCTCCGTATTTTTCGGGGGTTTCAATTCCCATCAAGCCCATCTCGAAGAGTTTTCGGACAATAGCTGGATCCATTTCGGCCTTTTCGTCCATGTGGGTGACGTGGGGCTTTATTTCTGATTCGGCAAAACTACGGACGGCTTCTTGGAAAGCTTTTTCGTCTTCAGATAAAATGGTGAGGGCGGGGCGGATGTCGACAGACTGAGACATTGATAAACTCCTTCAAATTGTAAAAAGCCATTCGACGTTAGCTTTTAGGCAGGCTTGAATCAATAAACACGTCGCGCGTCATTTTGTTGTCGTTTCTTTATGCAGAAGTTGAGTGACGCTAGACAAGGGTTTTGGGTTTCGATAGGCTTTTGCCCATGGATGTTATGGAAATTGGTGCTAAAATTGGCGTTTATTATATCCCTTTTCTTTTTGCGCTCTGCTTTCATGAGTTTGCTCATGGTTGGGTTGCAAAGATGCGAGGCGATAATACTGCTCAGATGATGGGGCGTCTTACGATGAACCCCGTAGCTCATATGGATATGCTTGGGACCGTGATGCTTCCACTTATGGCGATTATTTTTAATAGTCCGATTTTTTTCGGCTGGGCAAAACCCGTTCCGGTCAATGCTCGAAATCTAAAGTCTCCACGAAAGGATATGTTTTGGGTTGCTCTTGCCGGCCCCCTTTCGAATCTTTTTCTAGCAGTTGTGGCGGCTTTTGTTATTGGTTTGATGGCCCGTTTTGTTCCCATCACTGAATTAGTTAAATCTTTTGTGCAGATCTTGAACGTGTTTATTATGACCAATCTCTTCTTGGCTGTCTTTAATATGATTCCGCTGAATCCTTTGGATGGCGGCAAGGTGCTCGCTCGCTTCTTACCAGCACATATTAACTACAAGCTTGAACAAAATGAACAGGTGACGAGTTTGATTTTGATGGTCTTGGTGCTTACGGGGGCCCTCACTGTTTTGTCAGTGCCTGTTATGTGGGGACGGGACTTGCTGATGAATGCGGCTTTGGGCGGATTGTTATGAGCAAACCACGCGTAATGGCTGGAGTTCGAGTCACAGGGCCTTTGCATATTGGAAATTACTGGGGAGCATTGAGTAATTTTGTAAAGCTTCAAAATGAAGGTCTTTACGATTGTTTTTTTGGCGCCATGGATTGGCACGGAATGACCACAGCCTATAAAAATAGCCAGGATATTAAGCCATGGACTCGCGACATGGTCGCGGAGTTTATTGCATGGGGACTAGATCCAGAAAAGTCGACTATTTTCGTGCAGAGCCAAGTACCCGAGCATTTGGAGCTCTTTATGATTTTGGCAAACCTCACTCCGATGGGGTGGCTCGAGAGAGTGACCACGTGGAAGGATGCTGAGGAGGAAGCACGGCAAAGCGATACTCACAACTTGGGACGCTTTGCTTATCCTGTTTTGCAAACAGCGGACATCATGATTTATCGTGGCGAAAAGATTCCGGTCGGACGAGATCAGGTAGCTCATCTCGAAATTTCGCGGGAGATCATTCGTCGCTTTA
>JAMIQD010000031.1:0-1652 GCA_035914755.1 Pseudobdellovibrionaceae bacterium
AGGCACATATGACGCGGCAAAAGAACATTTTGGATGCCTCGGTAGACTTTTGGGGAGGATAGACTGCTGGATTGCTTGTGCTTGTCGCAGCTCATGTTGAAAGCGATTGGTTAAATCTCGAAGTCTTGCGTTTTGAACTGCGATTTCGCTTTCAACTTTTGCGTTATCCATGTGGAATTTGCGCAGTCTCAAAAGAGTCGCAACTTTTACCAGAAACTGAGCCGGGTCGATTGGTAGGCGAATAGTAACTACATTTCTAGACTGTGTTCGTTCTTCAAAGCGGTTTTCGGTATCTGTCGGTTTGGGGGGGGCACCTTGTGAGTTATGGAGAACGATCAGCGAAGCTCGACTCAGTCTTGCGTGGTGCCGAACTTCCCGCTCGGCATCTCCGAGGTTCGGAAACTCTT
This sequence comes from Pseudobdellovibrionaceae bacterium, assembly GCA_035914755.1. GTDB lineage: Bacteria > Bdellovibrionota > Bdellovibrionia > Bdellovibrionales > Bdellovibrionaceae > JACMRP01. The sequence continues at coordinate 408 of JAMIQD010000031.1, forward strand.
CTTCAGTGTGATAGACAATCATGTCCCAAATTTCCTGATTGGGACAAAATGCTGCTTCGTCAATCGATCCGAAAGTCTGCACGAGATACGAGCGGCTGCGTAAAATATTGACTAGTTGGTCACGCGTCGAATCCGAGGCTGTGATCAGTAGAATCTTGTCAGTAAATTCATCTGAATAAAGATTGAAATCCTCAATTCCCATAAAGGAAACAGCCTTAAAATCGTATTATCGTCATGTTAATCGAGAGGTTTGTAATTTACATATAGATGCAGACGGGGGGCGGGTAGTTTCCAGCTTCGTAGAATTCACTGAAATAAGAGGGGCTGTTCCCTTATGGGCAATGCCTTTTTCGGCGGCTATTCACCGACTATGTTACCCAACCCTTCGCCACCAGGTCCAGTACGTCCGCCGAAACCAGACATACTGCTCCCGCCGCCGGAGGAGTCCTTTGAAGTTTAGGTTTACATGGTTTTCTGTCAACCAAGACAAACTCAACTGAAACTCAGTTCATTCTGAAGGCTCTATCTGTAACTCCAAGCGCAGAAGTCACCCTGACGTTTGAAAGATTTCAGTTCTTTGACCAGAATTGATTCTTGCCAATTCGCTCTTCGGAGCATATTGTATAAAACAACCCCTCTGTTTTTACATTTTTCTGGAGAAGTGACCGGATGAAAAGAACATTCTTGATAGATTTTGCCAACTGGATGAAAGAGCCAAACCGCAAGCCTCTTGTTTTAAGAGGCGCCAGGCAGGTCGGCAAGACACATCTGGTGGAGAAGCTAATGGCACATTCCTTCGATCAAATAATTACCGTTAATTTCGAGAAAGAACCGGAATTCAAGGATATTTTTAACTCAAATCTGAGCCCCGCAAAGCTGTTACCGCAATTAGAGGTCATACTTGGGCAACGCATTTTAGAAGGTAACGTGCTGCTATTCTTCGACGAGATTCAGGAGTGTCCCAATGCAATATCTAGTTTGAGATACTTTTACGAAGAGATGCCAACACTGCCAGTCATCGCAGCCGGTTCTCTGTTAGAGTTTGCCTTGGATCAAGCTAGCTTTCCAGTCGGCCGTGTGAACACAAAATACCTACGGCCAATGAGCTTTACGGAGTATATCAATGCAAGGGGAGAAGATAGATTTGCTGAGTTTTTGAGCAACCACGATTTTCTCACACCATTGCCAATGGCCGTGCACCAAAAAGGCTTGGACTTATGCAATGAGTATTTCGCTATTGGCGGT
>JAMIQD010000032.1:0-9991 GCA_035914755.1 Pseudobdellovibrionaceae bacterium
TTGAGGCTTTTAAAAACTCTGTGAACAAACCAGAGTGGATGATGTTGGAAGCATTGCCTGTGCTGCCGCCGGATTTGCGTCCGTTGGTTCCATTGGATGGCGGGCGTTTTGCTACTTCAGATCTCAATGATTTGTATCGCCGTGTTATCAACAGAAATAACCGTCTTAAGCGACTTCAAGAGCTGAATGCTCCTGATATTATTATCCGCAATGAAAAGCGCATGCTTCAAGAGGCAGTGGACGCACTACTTGACAATGGCCGTCGTGGTAAAACCTTCACGGGTCCCAATAAGCGCCCCCTTCGCTCTCTTTCCGATATGCTAAAGGGTAAGCAGGGTCGCTTCCGTCAGAATCTTCTTGGTAAACGGGTGGACTACTCAGGCCGCTCTGTTATCGTTGTTGGCCCGACATTGAAGCTACATCAGTGTGGACTTCCCAAAAAGATGGCTCTCGAGCTCTTCAAGCCATTTGTGTATAACAAACTTGAAGAAAAGGGCTTTGCGACAACAATTAAACAAGCCAAAAAAATTGTTGAACAAGAGGCTGTGGAGGTATGGGACATACTTTCAGATGTTGTTAAGGAGCACCCTGTGCTTCTTAACCGTGCCCCTACGCTTCACAGGCTTGGTATTCAGGCATTCGAGCCGGTGCTTCATGAAGGAAAAGCAATTCAATTGCATCCTTTGGTCTGCACGGCGTTTAATGCGGACTTCGATGGTGACCAAATGGCCGTCCACGTTCCTCTTTCAGTGGAGGCACAGGTTGAAGCTCGTGTGTTGATGATGTCTACAAACAACATACTTTCTCCGGCATCAGGCAAACCAATCATCAATCCTTCTCAGGATATCGTATTGGGGATGTATTGGCTGACTCGAGCTCGTCCAGGGGCGAAGGGAACTGGCAAAATATTTTCTAGCGTTGCCGAAGCTCAATATGCATACGAGACGGGTCTAGTTGATTTGCAAGCCATGTGTAAAGTTCGTATTAACGGTAAACTAGAAGAGACGTCCGTAGGTCGTGCAATTCTTTCTGATTCGGTTCCTCGCGAAGTTCCTTTTAATGAAGTGAATGTCGTTATGAACAAAAAACAAATTGCGGCATTGATCGACAAGACGTTCCGTCTTGCTGGCGCAAAGGCCACTTGTATTTTGGCTGACAAAATCATGGAGCTTGGCTTCAAGTATTCAACGGCTGCCGGAATGTCAATTTGCATTGATGACATGGTAATTCCTGCTGCAAAGAAGACTTTAATTGCCGAAGCAGAGAAGCAGGTTCAGGAAATTCAGCAGCAATACGATGAAGGCTTGATAACAGATGGAGAGCGCTACAACAAAGTTGTGGATATTTGGGCTCAAACTGCAGATCGAGTTGCTAAAGAGGGAATGAACGCCATCGAAAAGCAAAAGTTTGTTATTGATGGTAAGGAAACAGTGGGCCCCTCATTCAATCCTATATTCATTATGGCAGATTCTGGAGCGCGGGGATCTGCGAACCAAATTCGTCAGCTGGGTGGTATGCGTGGACTGATGGCCAAACCATCAGGTGAGATTATCGAGACTCCAATTACAGCGAACTTCCGAGAAGGTCTGACTGTGATTCAGTATTTTATTTCAACTCACGGAGCTCGAAAAGGCTTGGCCGATACAGCATTGAAAACCGCTAACTCAGGTTATTTAACTCGGCGTTTAGTTGACGTTGCTCAGGACGTTGTTGTCAGCGAAACAGATTGTGGAACTACTGATGGCCTTGAAGTTACCCCTCTTTATGAGGCGGGTGAGATCATTCAGCCAATCGGAGACCGTCTTCTTGGTCGAACGGCGCTAAAAGACGTTTTGGATCCATATACAAATAAAGTTGTTGTTCCTGCAAATCATGAGTTCACAGAAGCAGATGTTAAAAAGGTCGAAGAGCTAAGTATTGACAAAGTCGCTATCCGATCTGCGTTAACTTGCCAATCGAATCGCGGAGTGTGTATTCGTTGTTACGGCCGGGACTTGGCTCGTGGTGCAACGGTTAACATGGGTGAAACTGTTGGTATTATTGCGGCTCAGTCTATCGGAGAGCCGGGCACACAGTTAACAATGAGAACCTTCCACTTGGGCGGAGCCGCTTCTCGCTCTGTTGAGCAATCTGTTCATACATCACGATATGATGGGGTCCTTAAGTTAACAAATGTTCATGCTGTTTTGAATCGTCAAGGTAAGCTAACAGTTATGAATCGTAACGGTGAAGCACTCGTATTTGATGAAACTGGACGTGAGCGAGAGCGATTTAAGCTTGTGTACGGTGCTGTTCTTAACTTCAAAGAAGGTGAGAAGGTCGTCAAGGGTGCTACAGTTGCTGAGTGGGATCCATATTCAAACCCAATTATTGCTGAGCTGTCTGGTAAGATCGCCTATCAGGATATTGAAGAAGGCGCGACTATGACGGAGCAGGTTGATGCTGTGACTGGTTTTGCGACAAAAGTTATTACCGAGAGCAAGTCATCTGATGTTAAGCCGACCGTGTTCTTGACTGACGCAAATACCAAGCCTTTAACGTTGCCTGGTCGTGATATACCAGCTCGTTATCTGATTCCAGTAGGCGCGCAGCTTTTGGTTGCTGATGGACAAGAAGTTCACTCTGGTGATGTTGTTGCCAAAATGCATCGAGAAGCTTCTAAGACCAAGGATATCACCGGGGGTCTCCCTCGTGTTGCTGAACTTTTTGAGGCACGTAAGCCCAAAGAGGCGGCTATCATTTCAGAAATTGATGGCTATGTAACATTCGGAAAGGATGTTAAAGGCAAGCAGCGCGTAATTGTTACGCCTGAAGTTGGTGAGCAAAAAGAATATCTGATCCCAAAAGGAAAGCACGTTGCTGTTCGTGAGGGTGAGTACGTAAGGGCAGGTGAGGCCCTTATGGATGGACCAACCAATCCACATGATATCCTGGCTGTTCTTGGTGAAAAAGCTTTGTCTGCTTACCTTGTTAATGAAATCCAAGAGGTGTATCGACTTCAAGGTGTGGGTATCAATGACAAGCATATTGAAGTGATTGTTCGTCAAATGCTTCGTAAAGTAGAGGTTCGTGACCCAGGTGACACTCGCTTCTTGGCGGGTGAGCAGGTTGAAAAGTATGCTTACGACCAAGAGAACAAGCGTTTAAATGCCGAGGGTGGTCAGCAAGCGACAAGCGCACCACTCCTTTTGGGTATCACAAAAGTTTCTCTTAGTACGGACAGCTGGATTTCAGCGGCTTCGTTCCAAGAGACTACTAAGGTGCTTACTGAGGCTGCGATCAACTCTAGAACGGATTATCTCCGTGGCCTTAAGGAAAACATCATCATGGGTCGTTTGATTCCTGCTGGTACTGGGCTTACTTCATATAAACGCTGGAAAGTCGTTGTTAAAGAAGATGAGGATGTTCCGTTTGTGTCTCTACCGGGAATGGCTGCAACTGCGGCGCCTTAAGGGGATTGTAATTATTTAAGGGTAAGGGGGATAATTAATCCCCCTGTATACAAAATTTATAAACTAGGGCTTGACCCGCCAAAGAACGAGGGTTAGGTTCCTGCATCCATATATTGGGAATAATTGTTATAAGGGGTTCGAAGTGCCTACAATTAATCAGCTCATAAAAAGTGAGCGTATTGTTCAAAAAAACCAAACCAAGTCACCAGCTTTGACTTCATGTCCTCAGCGTCGGGGTGTTTGCACTCGTGTTTACACGACGACTCCGAAGAAGCCAAACTCAGCATTGAGAAAGGTGGCTCGTGTTCGTTTGTCTAATGGATACGAAGTGACATCGTACATTCCTGGCATTGGCCACAACCTTCAAGAACACAGCGTTGTTCTTATCCGAGGTGGTCGTGTAAAAGATTTGCCAGGTGTTCGTTATCATATCATTCGTGGTGTGTTAGACCTTCAGGGTGTGAATGGTCGCCTTCGTGGGCGCTCAAAATACGGTACGAAGAGACCTAAGAAATAGTTGAAGAGGGTAATAGAAAATGTCACGTCGTAAAAAGACCTTTAAAAGAGAAATTATTCCAGATCCAGTTCACAAAGATCTCGTTATCGCAAAATTTGTGAACAAGATGATGTACCAAGGAAAAAAGGGCATCGCTCAAAAGCTTTTCTATGGTGCTCTTGATGAGCTTAATGGAAAGGTTCCAAATGAGGAGCCTGTTTCAATTCTTAAGAAAGCCCTCGAGAACGTGAAGCCTTCTATAGAGGTGCGTTCTCGTCGCGTTGGCGGAGCTACATACCAAGTTCCTGTGGACGTGCGCCCTTCTCGCCGCCTAGCTTTGGCAATGAGATGGTTAATTGCATACTCCCGCGAGCGTGGAGAAAAAGACTACTCAAAACGTCTAGCTGGTGAGCTTTTAGATGCTTACAATAACAGAGGGAACTCTATTAAGAAGAAAGACGATGTTCACAGGATGGCTGAAGCGAACAAGGCATTCTCTCACTACAATTGGTAATCTTCTCTGATGTCAGCGAAAGATCCAAAAGTTGTAGCTGATCTAAAATATACTCGTAATATCGGCATCATGGCTCATATTGATGCCGGTAAAACTACGACGACCGAACGAATTCTATATTACACAGGAAAAAGTCATAAAATCGGAGAAGTTCATGATGGCGATGCCACTATGGACTGGATGGTTCAGGAGCAAGAGCGTGGCATTACGATCACCTCTGCGGCCACAATGTGTTTCTGGAAAGACCACAGAGTTAATATTATAGATACTCCTGGCCACGTAGATTTCACGATTGAGGTTGAACGCTCTTTACGTGTTCTCGACGGGGCAGTGACTGTCTTTGATGGCGTTAACGGCGTTGAGCCGCAATCAGAGACGGTATGGAGGCAAGCTGACAAACACCATGTCCCACGAATTTGTTTTATTAATAAAATGGATCGTGTTGGTGCCGATTTCGTAATGAGTTTAAATTCCATAAAAGAAAGATTGAATGGAAATCCTATTGCGGTGCAGGTGCCAGTGGGTATCGAAGACTCTTTTAAGGGCGTCATCGATCTTTTGGAAAATAAAGCTTATGTTTGGGAAACTGGCGGTAAGGACGAGACATTTAAAATTGTCGATGTTCCTCTTGATATGAAGTCAGAAGTTGAGAAGTTTCGTATTGAGGTAGTAGAAAAAATTGTCGAGTTCGACGATGCCTTGATGGAAAAATACTTAAATGGAGACGAGATCTCCGTTGTTGAGTTGAAAGCAGCATTAAGAAAAGGAACTTTAGCACTTAAGGCGGTTCCAACATTCTGTGGAGCGGCCTTTAAGAACAAGGGAATTCAGCCCCTTTTAGACGGAGTAATTGATTACCTCCCATCTCCTCTAGATGTCCCGCCAATTGAAGGGCGCGACCCGGAGAAGCCTGAAAAGGTCATTATTTGTAAGACTGACTTTGATGCTCATGTGGCGGCACTTGCTTTTAAGATTGCAAACGATCCCTTCGCGGGGACCTTGACGTACATACGAGTCTATTCTGGCGAAGTTCGAGTTGGCGATCAGCTTCTAAATCCACGAACTGAAAAAAAAGAACGCATTCAAAAACTTGTAAAGCTTCATGCAAATTCCCGAGAGGAAATTCAGTCTTTGAAGGCCGGCGATATAGGAGCAGTGATAGGCCTAAAGTTTACTGGAACGGGGGACACTCTTTGTGAGTCCTCACATCCAGTTGTATTGGAGTCTATCACCTCGCCTGAACCAGTTATTGCTGTAGCAATCGAAGCTAAGTCCTCTGCGGATCAAGAGAAGATGTTGCAAGGGTTGGCGAAACTAGAAAAAGAAGATCCATCATGTAGATTAAAGACAGACCCCGAGACTGGGCAGATTCTTTTGTCTGGCATGGGCGAACTTCATTTAGAAATTTTGGTAGATCGATTGCTCCGTGAGTATAAGGTTCAGGCAAATGTCGGAAAGCCGCAAGTTTCCTATAGAGAAACTATCGCAACAGGTACAACAGTTGATTATACTTACGAGCGTCACTTAGGTGGCGAAGAGCACTTTGCAAAAATACAGTTGAAAATTGAAAATATTCCTCTTTCTGAGGGGGTTCAGTTTGTGACTAAAGTGCAGCCCACGTCGCTAATTCAGCCTGGTTATATCAAGGCGGTTGAGAATGGCTTTCGAGAATCGGCTGAGGTGGGGCCTCTTGCTAGTTACTCGATGATTGGTGTTCGTGGAACGTTAAACTCAATAGAGGCTCGTCAGGAGTCATCAAATGAGATTGCCTTCAAGGCGGCGGCATCCTTGGCGTTTAGAGAGGCCGTTAAGAAGGTTGCAACAGAGCTTCTTGAGCCAATCTTCAAGTTAGAAGTCACATGTCCTGATGAGTTTGTAGGAAACATAGTAGGGGATTTGAATTCGCGCCGTGGCAAAATAATTACAATGAATGTAAAGCCCGGTGGTGGGCAGGTTATTTGGGCGGAAGCCCCCCTTGCGAATCTTTTTGGTTATGCGACTGATATTCGAAGCCTGAGTCAGGGCCGCGCTAGCTTCAGTATGGAGTTTTTGGCTTATGCTGCGACTCCGCCAAAGGTAAAATCTGAAATTTTGACAAAGCTCGGCCGCTTTTAGTTAATTTTTTTTCTATTTATCTTTGACATTGCAGTCATCATCAGTGCATACTCGCGCACTTGAAACACCTGAGTTTACAAAAAGCTCTCTGAATTAGGGTAATTTCCAGGGCCGCAAGGGCCTATCCAGAGGCCGCTTTCGATGGAATAAGGGTGTTGTAGTCAGATTTTACTAGTATTTACGATACTTTAACAAAAAGAAGAGTGTCCTATGCAAAGTCAAAAAATCAGAATTAGGTTGAAGGCTTTTGACCACAAACTTTTAGACCAATCTACAAAGGAAATTGTAGAGACGGCTCGCCGTACGGGCGCTAAAGTTGCTGGGCCAATACCCTTGCCAACGCGTATCAATCGTTATACAGTCCTGCGCTCTCCTCACGTTGACAAAAAATCACGTGAGCAATTTGAGATCCGTACGCACAAGCGCATGCTGGATATTTTGGAACCCACACAGCAGACTGTCGATCAGCTCATGAAACTCGACCTCTCTGCTGGCGTAGATGTTGAAATTAAACTGTCAGCGGTCTGATAGGAGTAAGTCGTGAGCGAAGCTACAAATACTGGTGTTGATACACCGATTGAAAATAAGACCTCTGGACAAGGGCTAAAGCTAAATGGGCTTTTTGCATTCAAAGAGGGCATGTCTACAATTTATAACGATCAAGGAGAGGCTGTTCCAGTAACAGTTCTTCGTTATGAACCTTGGGTCATTTCCCAGATCAAGACGAGCGATAAAGACGGATACGAAGCTGTTCAGGTTGCGTGTCAGCCTAAAAAATCTAAGAACTCTAATATGTCGGAAAAAGGACATTTGGCGAAAGCGGGTTTTGAGAATGGGGCTCAGTACGTAAAGGAAATCCGTCAATCTCTTCCAGAGGGCGCTTCTCTTGGGGCTCAGGTCTCAATTGAAAGTCTTGCAAAGGGTGATTTTGTTAAAATCACCTCGAAATCAAAAGGAAAAGGTTTCGCTGGTTCGGTGAAGCGCTGGGGGTTTGCGGGCGGTCCTGCGAGCCACGGCTCTCACTTTCATCGTCGTCCGGGCTCGTCTGGTAATAGAACGTGGCCGGGTCGCGTGATGCCAGGTAAAAAATTCCCAGGTCAGCTTGGCAATGAGACTGTTACCGTAAGAAACGTAGAAGTTGTTGAGATTAACACAGCTGAAAATGTCCTTTTGGTAAAAGGTCCCGTTCCTGGAGCCAGAAACACTTTAGTCAAATTGGTGAGAGAATAGTTATGGCAGTAGTTAGCGTTTTTAATTGGAAAAAAGAAAAAGTAGGCCAGGTTGATTTGGCTGCGGATGTTTTTGAGGCTCCTGTTAAAAAGGAAATCCTTCACAACGTAGTTCAGTGGCAACTGGCGAGTCGTCGTCAAGGCACTCATATGACAAAAACAAAAGGTTTAGTCAGTGGGGGTGGAAAAAAGCCATTCAAGCAAAAGGGAACGGGTAATGCGCGTCAAGGGTCTACAAGATCTCCGTTGATGCCGGGAGGGGGAACAATGTTTGGTCCTCAGCCTCGTAGTTATGCGTATGTCCTTCCCAAAAAAGTGCGTCGCTTGGGTTTGAGCATGGCTCTTTCTCATCTTCACAGCGAAGGAAAGCTTTTTGTTGTCGACAGTATGAAGTCTGAGGGTAAAGCTAACGAGCTTCAGAAGAGACTGAAGTCTTTTGGTTTGAATAAAGCTCTTTTAATCGATGCTAGTGCGGATGAGATGTTCGGTAGAGCAAGTAGAAACCTAGAATCTTTTAAGTACTTTCCAGTAGAAGGCATAAACGTTTTTGATCTGTTAAAGTATGATGCTGCCGTGATCACTAAAGATTCTGTGGCGAAGATCGTCGACAGATGTTCACTGGAGAAGATGCGATGAAAAACATTATAAAAGCACCACTTGTTACAGAGAAAAATACCTACCATAATGCGGCAGGAGTGTATGTTTTTGAAGTTAATTTAAAGTCTTCAAAAACAGATATTAAGGCGGCAGTTGAGAAGAATTTTAAAGTGAAAGTTGATAGCGTAAGAACGAGCCTCTGCCGGGGACGTTCAAAAAATTCTAAATTTGGTGCAACGAAGGTTGCTTATTGGAAGAAGGCTTATGTGAAGCTTCTATCTGGTGAGAAAATCGCACTTTTTGAGGGAGTATAGAGATGGGGATTAAAACATTTAGCCCACGCTCTGATGGCAGAAGGGGAATGACTGGTTTTGACTTTAAGGAGATCACTAAAACGACTCCAGAAAAGTCATTGACTGCTCCTTTAAGTAAAAAGGCGGCACGCAATAATCATGGTCAAATCACTATGAGACATATTGGCGGTGGTCATAAGCGCCGATATCGCTTGGTCGATTTCAAACGTAGTAAACTCGAGGTTCCAGCGAAGGTTGTTGCGATCGAATACGATCCAAATAGAACTTGCCGTATCGCTTTAATTTCGTATGCAGATGGTGAGAAGGCATATATTCTTGCGCCTGTCGGCATGAATGTTGGTGATGCGGTCGTTTCGAGCGACAAGGCCGATATTAAGCCAGGTAACTCGTTGACACTAGCGGCTCTCCCATTGGGAACGACAATTCACAATATCGAATTGCGTCCGGGCAAGGGCGGGCAAGTTTGTCGCGGAGCTGGTGCTAGCGCGACCTTAGCTGGAAAAGGCGAAAAGTATTGCCAAGTCCGGATGCCTTCAGGCGAGCTTAAGCAGATTCTTTCGGTTTGTCGGGCATCTGTCGGTCAGGTCGGAAACACTGATAATGAAAATATTTCTTTAGGCAAGGCTGGTCGCTCTCGTTGGAGAGGGATCCGTCCAGGAGTTAGAGGTATGGCTATGAACCCAGTTGACCATCCGCTCGGTGGTGGTGAAGGCGTGGGTAAGGGGCATCATCCAGTGACTCCTTGGGGGCAGCCAAGCAAGGGATATAAAACTAGACATAATAAACGTACTGACTCTTCAATTGTTAAGAGACGCAAGTAGGAGTATAAGGTGGCACGTTCAACAAAAAAAGGGCCGTTCATTGACGATCATTTACTAAAAAAAATCGACAATGCGATCCAAAAAAATGACAAAAAAGTTATCAAGACTTGGTCGCGTCGCTCTACGATTCTACCTGAGGCTTTAGGGCTTACTTTTGCGGTTCACAATGGAAGAAAGTTTGTTCCAGTTTATGTAACGGAAAACATGATTGGTCATAAGTATGGTGAGTTCGCGCCATCTCGCACTTTCCATGGTCACGCAGAGAAAAAAGCGGCTCCAGCTGCGGCTCCAGCTGCAAAGAAATAACTAAGGGTGATTTATGGAAGTGAAAGCAAGTTTAAAATATGCAAGAGTGGGCGCACAAAAGGCAAGATTGGTTGCTGATGTGGTTCGTGGTAAAGATGTGAATGAGGCTGTTAAGGCCTTGACCTTTTTGAATAAAAAAACCGCGGG
>JAMIQD010000033.1:0-12793 GCA_035914755.1 Pseudobdellovibrionaceae bacterium
GCTCTAAAAATATCGGGGCGCTAACTACATTTTTTATCCAATTGGGTCCTTCATTTTCTTGGCGAGCCTGCGCCTCTGTTTTGCGGCCACGCATACCAAAATCGACAAACTGCTCTGGGTTTTTGCGGATCACTATTGGCTCTAGCGCTCTTTTCTGAGTTAAAACGTAAGGGCCCTGCTGAACAACTCCGGGTCCTCCGGAAGCGAGTATTTGTTTTGGTCTTTTCTCAAACTCTATCCAGATATTAGAATTTTTATCTTCGCGACTGTCTGAGTATGCTCCGTGTGGAGGGAGTTTTTTATTCGCGCGAATCGTCAGTGCCAAATAGATAGGAACGTATTTAAGCGCTCCCAAATGCACGGGGAGCGTAAAAAGCATCGCTAACAAAAGAATAGGCAGCACCCGGGCTTTGATTATCAAAAGAGCTCCTGGTCAAACTTCCATATTTGACTACTCTTATATCCTAATTAGTATGCCCTGAAATCGTCAATGATGTTACGGTTGTCGCGACTTTGGACAAGCGCCTTCTGAATCTCTTTTGAAACAATGCGGGCACGGGCGTCATCTCGCTCAACCACCTGATATTTGCCCTCGTGATCTCGAATCTCGACGACCACTTCGATCTCAATGTCATAGGGCCTTCGATCGCCTAAAATTGTAATGTGAGTAGAGAGGCGCTCGCGCGCCGTTTTCATCTCCTCGTCGTCCTTTGTTCCTTTGCGGTCATAGTATTTTGAAACCATTTCGCGACCATTTTCGCTCGTGGCGCGCGGCTGACCAATAACACTCGCGATCGCCTTTCGCGTCTCGCTGATGTTCAGTGGCGTGTCTTTCAAAACGATACCCGTCGTTTGACAACAAACAAAAAACACGGCCATCAAGGGAATCAAGCGCTTCATAATGACCATCTTACTTCTTTTGTGTTTTATTCCAGTCATCCAAAAACATTTTAATACCTTTGTCCGTAAGTGGGTGGTGCGTCATTTGCTGCATAACCTTGAACGGAATGGTTGCTATATCTGCTCCCATTTCAGCAGAAATCTGAATATGCATCGGGCTTCTAACGCTCGCGACCAGAACTTCCGTGTCAAAGTCATAGTTTTGATACGTTTGGATAATCTGACTAACCATGTCCATTCCGTCGACACCAATGTCATCAAGGCGTCCTACGAACGGAGAAACCATGCTCGCACCAGCTTTTGCCGCCAGCAAAGCTTGCATCGGAGAGAAAACGAGGGTCACATTTGTTCGAATGCCTGCCGCTTTCAGTTTTTTTACGGCGATCATTCCGTCTTCGCACATAGGGATTTTAACGACAACATTATCGGAAAGCTTCGCGAGTTCTATTCCTTCGTTAAACATTTCTTCCGCCTTAAGGCTTATCACCTCAGCAGAAACTGGCTTGCCCGGAACTTCTTTGCATATTTCTTTTATAACCTCAAAAAATGGCTTACCCGCTTTGGCAATTAGTGACGGGTTTGTCGTGACCCCATCCACCCAACCACGCAGATTGGCTTGTTTAATTTCTTCGATTTCGGCTGTATCGATAAAAAACTTCATTGTTCCTCCAGAACATCATCTTTACGTCCGGACACTTTAAAAATCAACCAGGCTTTTTCCTTGAAGATAAAACTCTGCGTCCACAGCGGGCGGTGATTTCGCCGCAATTTCACGCAGCGTTTTTTGCATAATTGGATGTTCGTATTCGGGCCACACTTCGGCGGCACAACGAACTATTAGCGCATCAGCATGTAAGCTCGGATTCGGCAGCGTGAGTTGCGGAGACAGCACGACAAGTTCATCGTAAGCGAGCAGCTGAAGTTTTTCTCTTTTGCCCACCGAGTACTCTTTGAAGTGCCACAAAAGCTCGTCGACGGCACATTTTGTGTGTAGGCACAAAACAGCTTCAAGGTTAGAGTTTAAATCGACGCGAGCCGAACTCAAGTACCGTTTATACACAGAAGATATCGCAACAATTTCGCCAACAGTCTGAACTCTAGATATCATCGACTGCGCGCCCACGACGCCGCCGACTAAGCTCGTCGACAGGTGAATAAGGCATTGTCCTGTAACTTCGGTCACTTTGTCTCGCTGTAAAGAACGTCTCGCATTCCGTAAAAGCCTTTTTTCTTTAAAGACAGCCACTTCGCGGCCTCAACGGCGCCATTTGCAAAGACGGCCCTGTTTAGGGCCGAGTGTTCAAATATAATATGCTCATCCTCGGCCATGGCATGCACCTTATGAATTCCAAAAATTCCGCCCCCGCGAACAGAAAGCGGCGGCGGGAGCTCTCGGCCCACAACATTCTCAAGCGCCTGCTGAAGACTCTTCGCCGTACCGCTTGGGCTATCTTTTTTTCGGCGATGATGAAACTCTTCAATTTGAAAATCAAACTGGCGAACCCGAGCAAAAACTTTCATTGCTTCTGTTAAAACTGCCACTCCTAAGCTCATATTCGAGGCCCATAAAATAGGAATGCTTTTTGCCGCCCTTTTTAGGGCACTCACTTGTTTCGTATCAAGGCCCGTGGTTCCAGACACAAACGGTGTCTTGTTTTTTATCGCCACCGATAGCGTCTTCTGTAGCAGCTCTGGGCTTGAAAAATCAATCCAAAGATCTACCTCCTTTGCCTCTAAGCAAGACGGCTGTGCGCGCGTGTACGCGAACTCCGCCAAAGAGGACTGCCTACAGATAGCAAGATGGAGTTCAAAACTAGGAGTCCCCTTAAGAATTTTTGTGATCTCCTGCCCCATTCGTCCGCTGGCGCCAACGAGTCCGACCTTCATTCTTTTCTTCATTAAAGAACCCCTGTGGATTTCATTTCTTGTTTTAACTTTTCGGCAAGAGGCTCTGCCATTGTGACCAGAGGGAGCCTTAGTTCCGGCGATGCAATAATGCCCATTTGATAAAGGGCCATTTTTACTGGAATTGGATTGGCCTCAACAAACAGGAGGTCAATCAGTGCTGCATATTTTTTTATCTGCTGGCGCGCCTCTTCGGCCTTGCCCTGCGCAACAAGTTTTTTCCAGATGACCATTTCTTTTGGAATAATGTGGCTCGCCACCGAAATCACCCCGCTCCCACCTGCGCTCAAAAAATCAACGTAGGTTGCATCGTCTCCGGATAGAAGAATAAACTCCGGCGATGTTGCTTTGGATATTTCTTTTGCGAAGTCAATATTTCCCGAAGCCTCTTTGATGCCCACAATATTTTGCACCTTGCTGAGCTCACAGATGCTTTCTAGCGAAAGAGCCGAAATTGTTCTCCCAGGCACGTTATAAAGAAGGACCGGGATGCTAACTGATTTTGCAACAGCTGAAAAGTGCTTCACCATTCCCCTTTGTGGCGGCTTATTATAATAGGGGACGACAACAAGCACGCCGTCCGCCCCCCAGGCCTCCGCGCGCTCAGAGAGCTCTTCGGTTTTTGCTGTGCTGTTTGTGCCGGTTCCAACGATCAAAGGAAACTCTGCCCCGGTCCAAGAGCGAACTCTCTTAAAAATATTCTCGACTTCTAAATCGGTAAGAGTTGGGCTTTCAGCCGTTGTTCCATTAATAATAAATCCCTCAACACCACTGTCCCTCTGGTGGCGCACTAGGCGCTCTAAAGATTTATAGTCAACCTCGCCCCCATCGAAAGGGGTGATCAACGCGGTCATAACCGTTCGCAGATTTTTCATGCAACTACCTCATAAAAATATTGAAACTCTAAAACAAAAACCGCATTTCCGCTCATCATCGGGTGGTTAGACTTTTCAGGAAATTGAATACTCAAAACCCCTCCCGGCATATGAACATCGATATTTCTATTCTTTGACTTCATAAAGCTCACGTAGGCCGCAGCAACAGCCCCTGTGCCACAGGCCTGTGTATAGCCCTCAACGCCGCGCTCGAAAGTAACCGCATTAATCAGCCCCTCGCGCTCCTTAGAATAAAAGGTTACATTCGCTCCGGCTGGCGAGAGCTCCGCGTGATGCCGCGCTAGCCTTGCGAAGTCTTTAAGCTTCGTCGCCTGACTAAGGTGCTCTACTTCTTTTACCAAGTGTGGCACTCCGGTATTTACGAACGCAAACTCTACTTCCTGACCATCGACCATCAAAAGTTTCTTCTCTTGATAGTCTTTTATTGGCGGCATAATAACACGAACCTGATCGTCGCCCAAAACTTGAGCTGAGATTCGACCCGCGACAGTTTGAAACTCGTAGACTCCATTAATAGAGTCGCTTAAATATTTATTGGCAAACAAGGCCGCACAACGAGCGGCATTTCCGCACATTTCAGCGGATGTCCCGTCGGCATTAAAAAAGTCCCATACATAGAGAGCCCCCTCGTGGGAGCTGGGGTCCTCTAAAAACAAAACTCCATCAGCAGAAACGCCCATGGTCCGATCGCAAATCATTTTTGCAAATTGGCCCCGTTTGATTTTTAGCTTTTGCTCGAGGCCGCGCCACGTCGACGTTCGTGTTGCATCTACAAGGACAAAGGTGTTTCCGGCGCCTGACATCTTAACTAGAGGAATTGGCAAAAAGGCCATACAAGATCACCTTTTCTGATTAAGTTTTTTCTCGTCTTTTTTGTTGCGGTCTGGAGGCTCTCCAGACCCAATTGGCGCCGGCTCTTGCGGTGTCAGCGGCTTCCCCTTGACCCCACAGGCCGTCACAACAAAAAAAATTGTCGCTAGCATTATGTATTTTTTAGGTTGGATTGTCTCCATTTTTTCTCGCAGTCTCAACTTCGGTTACTCTACGACAGAGGTTTACATCTGTCATATATTGTCTGTAAACCCCGCTCGAAATGCCGCTGCACTCTTTAAGATATTTTTGTGCAAACACAGTTCTTTCTTTGTTGCTCGCGGCGCGCCACTGCCAATACGAAAGCTCTGGGTATTTTGAGTCATTTTTTTGTAATATAGCAATGGCCTCTTTAGCCTTGTATGGGGATTTGATCGCAAAATTATACTCTGCCTCAAGGCTCAACCAAAACTTATATAGCCCAGATTTTTTAATATCAACTTCGTCCCGAGACTTAAGATACCCATCCCAGTTGCCTAAGCACGCATATGCCTGAGCTTGAATTAGGCTTAGGTGTTCATCATAAGGGTCGCGCGCACGCTCTTTTGTCACGCCATCCAACGCCGACCCGCAATCTCCTTTGGTCATTTGCAATCGGAGCATTTCATTAATGAGCCCCCGGTTGTCTGGCTCTAGCCTTAAGGCTTCAGTAATTTTTTGTCGCGCCTGAGAGGCGTCGCTGTGCTTAACAGAAAGGGCCAGCTCATAAGTCTGCTGTGCTCGCTCCGAATAAAAGATATACGAGACCTGCTCCAGCGCTTTTTTTAGCTCGGCGACATCGACGTTGCGAGCGCTCTCCTGTTTGATTGCCGCGACAAGAATGTTTACGGCCTGGGGCCTGTCTTTTTGGAGGCTTAGGTTAAAAGACTTCTCGATTATATCCTTTAACGTCTCTGCGCTCTTCGCTACGCTGGCTTTTGGCGCGGCCGCCGCTGTCGTTATAAAAATAAAAAGAGCTGCCCCGCTAAAGGCAGCCCTCATTGCGAAGCGAAAAACCATTACTTTACTTTATTGAAAGACTTCAGCTCAACGTTAACTTCGCCAAACTGGCTTGGTTGAATTGTCTTCAACATGCCTGAGAGTGGGATTTGCTCTGGGTTAATCCAGGCGTTTGTCTCTTCGTTTTTATCTTTGTCTTTGATAACAGCGTGAATGCATTCAAAAGTTCCAGCAGGAACTGTGATTTTGTCCTCTGTTACAGAAATAATTTCGATGTTTTGTTTTGGAACTTGTTGTTCTTTGCCATTAACAAGCATCTTCTTTACTTCGCCGGTGTTTGGATCAAGCAACATAGACGCCTGCTGTTTGCCTGCAAAGCCCAGGTCCATATCCTGATCAACCCACAACCCCTCAGAAGTGATTTCGCGGCACTTCATGCTCATAGATCCCTTGATGAATCCACCCATATCCAAATTGTAGTTGTTTTGATCTCCGACTTTCCAATCTAATCCCTGAGTGCGAGCTTGTGACATAATCGCTGAAGATTGTGTCTCTCGTATAACGTCAAAAACTGTTGGTGCTGCGTGTGCTTGTGCGGCAACGGCCAAGCCAAGAGCTGCGATAATTGCTTTAAACATTGTGTCCTCCTTGAACATGATTTGTTAGCGGCAATCAGATCATGTTCAAATCCAGTGTCAAGTTTAGAGCTCCTATTCTCGCAAACTATTCACCAGAACTTGACGCGGCTTGCTGCCGTTGGCGGGACCCACAACGCCTTCTTTTTCGAAAATTTCAATGATGCGTGCCGCGCGAGGATATCCCAGTCTAAATTTTCTTTGAATCAAAGAAGCGCTGACCTCTTTTTGATCTGCGGCCCAAGAGAGTATCTCATCATAGCGGTCATCGTGCTCTTGATCACCGAAGCCGTCTCCTCCGCCAACCTCTCCATCGCTATAGGTCGCCCCGCCCGCAAACCCATCGAGGGCTTTCATTGCTAACGGGTCAAATTCTGGCTCCGCCTGGTCAGACCAAAATTTTGCAACGGCATTAATTTCTGCGTCCTTCAAGAACGGACCGTGATGCCTCATGGGCTTTGAAACTCCCGGCGCCAAGAATAACATGTCGCCATTTGCAAGAAGGCGCTCGGCTCCCATCTCATCTAAGATAATCCTTGAGTCCATTTTGCCAGCAACCTTGAAACTAATTCGGCCCGGTATGTTTGTTTTAATCAGCCCCGTGACCACTTCTTTGCGCGGAGATTGCATCGCTAGCATTAAGTGGATGCCGCAGGCGCGAGCCATCTGGGCAAGTCTTATAATTGTTTGCTCCACGTTTACCTTGTCAACCGCCATTAAATCGGCAAACTCCTCCACGACAATAACGATATACGGCTGAGCGGTGTAGTAGTACTGCTCGAGCTTAGCAATGCCCTGATTTTCAAGTTCTTGGTTCAGCTTCTCGTGTTCAGCGACCTTATCAGCACTCAGGTTGCCAACAATCTCGTTGAACTCTTCAAGCTTTCGCGCGCCAAACTTCGACATTGATTTGTTTCGCTTTTCCATTTCTTTAACTGCCCAGCGAAGAGCCGAGACCGCCTTTTTCGGATCTGTTACTGGCGGCATAATAAGATGAGGAATATTTGAGAATGCCGCTAAGTCCACCTGTTTTGGGTCAACCAATATCAGTCGCAATGTTTTTGGTGAGTGCTTAAAAAGCATTCCCGTAATAGACGAAACGGTAAATACGGATTTTCCAGAGCCGGTCGTGCCCGCGACCAAAAGATGTGGCATTTTGCGAAGGTCAACAATTTTGGGATCCCCGTTTGCCTGCTTGCCCAAAGAAATGGGGAGCTTAACATCTTCTGACCAAAAGTTATCCTCGGCCAAAAGGTCTTTTAAATAAACTGTCTCGCGCTGGGCGTTCGAGGTCTCAATGCCAACAACGTCCCGACCTGGAATCGGGGCGATAATACGAAGTGACTCGCTACTAAGGGCTAAAGACAAATCATCTGCAAGCTCCGTAATTTTGCTGAGCTTTACGTCGGCGTTGGGTTTAAACTCAAACATTGTCACGGCCGGACCCGGCTTTACTGCTACAATTTGTCCTTCAACGTTAAATTGTTTCAGCTTGTCGACAAGAAGGTCTGCTTTCTTTCTGATTTCTTTTTCGTCCACCTTAACCCTGGTTGCGGGGGGGTCCTCTAGAAGCGACAGCTTGGGCATTTGCCAATTCGCCACCTTTTGTGGAACTTTTGCTTTTAAGATGACTTTTCGCTTGGCTGCCGTTTTTTCCGCAACGGGCTCGTCGTCTCCAAACAACCCTCGTGGTTCGTCAGGCGTCGCGTCCACGGTTGCCGCGGCTGTAGCGCTCGCCTCGTGTTTTTCGATAAAGGCCCCATCCTTCATGTTGAAAAACCTCTTGTCGCCAGCCTCTGCGCCATTTGGATTCTTTTGCTTCTTTTTGCTAACCCCGACTGCCTTGATAAATAGTTTCGGCAACCGCGAAAACACGCCCCACGCGGCAACCGCGCGATACAGCTCCCCTGGCCAACTTAATAGCTCTTTAACCGTTTTTTCTGAATAAAACACGATAAGGACGGCAGAAAAGCTCCATAGAACCACTTGGACGCCAGCATAGTTAAGCGCGCGCAAAAGCGCTTGAGAAACCCCAAGCCCGAGCAGGCCACCAAGATAGATCTGGTTGGCGAAAATTCTTTTTTCAGGCAAGTACAAAGATAAAATACTGGAAAGGTTGATAACAAGCAGCAGTCCCCAAATAAAACGAATATTTCTTACATCAAGCTCTTCTCTGCGAAATCCAGCATAAGCTACTTTTAAAAAGCCCGCGACAAGCAGCCAAGAGGTCACTCCAAAAAACTGATAAAGAAGGTCTGCCAAAAAGCTTCCGACTAAGCCACAGTAGTTTGAGGCTCGCAAGCCCTGACCTAGCGAGTTTAGCGAGGGATCCCTCGGGTTAAAGCTAACAAGAGCTAACGCCAAAAAGCAGGCAAGCCCCAGAAAGGAAATCGCAAAAATGTCGTGACGAAATTTTTTTAATGTAAGGTTCATTACAAAAATTTACAGGATCTCGCTCAATTGGGAAAGCTTTGGGGATGCGGCCTTGACTTTAGGATATGGTCTGGGCACATAGAGCCAAGACAAGGGTCTGGAACATGTTAAAAATAAATGAAATTTTTTATAGCATTCAGGGTGAAAGTAGTTATGTCGGAAACCCCACGGTCTTTGTCCGAACGACCGGCTGCAATTTGCGCTGCTCCTACTGTGATACAAAGTACTCTTACTACGAGGGTGAAAATCGACCCCTTAGTGACATCCTGCAAACCATCGCCTCGCACAAAGCAAAGTACGTTTGCATTACTGGCGGGGAGCCCCTGCTGCAAAAGCCCATTTTCGCGCTAATGACCGAGCTCTGCAATCAAGAGTATTTTGTCTCTTTAGAAACCAGTGGATCAAAGACTCTTGAACTCGTAGACCCTCGGGTGAAAGTTATTCTCGACGTCAAAACTCCCGACAGCGGCGCCGCTAATTCATTCGCAATTGAAAACCTTTTGCTTGCTGCGCCCAGTGCAGAATTTAAGTTTGTCATTTGTTCTGAAAACGACTTCAACTGGTCAGAAGAATTCTGTCGTCAACATTATTTATTTGAAAAACACACGGTTTTATACAGCCCATCATTCGGCCAAACTACTGAACGCTGGTTGGCAGAAAAAATTTTGCGGCAAAACTCATCTGCAAGGTTGCAATTGCAACTGCATAAGTATATTTGGTCTCCTGAAAAACGCGGAGTTTAGTCAAAGGCCGGCTTCTTATTCTGGCTTGCGATTTCGGATAATTTACTAAATGTAATTGGGAGTTCCATGACACCGAACCTGAACAGTTCTGACAACCTTTTCGTCGCAAATCTGCAGTCCGTTAGCCTTGAAAAACTTGTGAAGAGCAAGCTTGAGGTTTTGTTTGCACAGCAAAAAGAGGCTCAAGTCGAGCTGAACGGTCTGTACAACGTTGTAATCGAACAGGTTGAAAAGCCACTTCTTGAGCTTGCTTTGCGTGCCTACAACGGCAATCAAGTAAAAACCGCTCAGATGCTTGGCATTAACCGCAACACGTTGAAAAAGAAAATCGACAATTACAAAATTCGTGTTAAGAAAAACAACTAGGCTCTTCTTTTAGTTTTTGCTCTATTTAGATCGGTCGGCGTCTCTTAGGGGGATTATGAGTACGCGCATTCCGCCTCAGCACCTGGAGGCAGAACAGTCTATCATAGGCGGCTTGATGTTAGATCAAGAGGCCTTCGACGAGGTCGCTGACTTCATCGAGGCTTCTGATTTTTACAAGCCCGCAAATCAAAAGATTTTTCAAGCTATTAGAGATTTGCACAATCGAAGCCAGCCCATTGATATCATCACCGTAACAAACCTCCTTCAGTCTCGGGATGAGCTCGAAAGCTCTGGGGGCCACGAATATCTTGTCAGCCTCATCGATCGAACTATTTCGTCTGCCAACATCAAAACACACGTCGAAATCGTACGCGAAAAGTCCTTACTCCGCCGCCTTATTGCCACTAGCAACGGGCTTATTGAGCGCGCTTATAACCAGGATTATGCCGATATCGAAACCCTCATCGACCAGGCCGAGGCCGAGGTCCTCAAGGTGTGCGAAAACAAAACCAAAGAGGGCCTTGTTGGCTCGATGGAAATTGTCAAATCAAGCATAGAAAAAATTGAGGAGCTCTTTAAGCGAAAAGCCGAAATCACGGGGCTAGCTACGGGCTTCAAGGGCATAGATGACCTGACTGCGGGGCTGCACCCCGGCGAATTGACGATCATCGCCGCTCGTCCTTCTATGGGTAAAACGGCCATCAGCCTAAACGTCGCTCAGCACGCAGCTCTCCGTCTCAAAAAAACTGTGGCTTATTTCTCTCTCGAGATGGGCAAAGAGCCCATGATGATGCGTCTACTTTCTGCAGAGGCAAAGGTCGGAATGGGCGAAATCCGAACGGGGAGAATTCAAGATTCTTCCTGGCCTAAACTTATTAGTGCTGCGGGCACGCTCAGCGAAGCCAGCCTATTTATCGATGATACCCCGGGGATAAGTCCCTTTGAAATACGAGCCCGCTGCCGCCGCCTTAAGGCTCAGCATGGGCTCGACTTAGTCATGATCGACTATTTGCAGCTCATGGACTTGAAACAAAAAGTTGAGAGTCGCGAGCGCGCCGTTTCTGAAATTTCTAAGTCCCTCAAGGTTCTCGCAAAAGAGCTACAGGTTCCTGTCGTCGCTCTTGCTCAGCTAAACCGGGGAGTAGAGGGGCGCTCAGATCGTCGCCCAATGCTCTCAGACCTGCGCGAGTCTGGCTCTATTGAACAAGACGCCGATGTCATTATGATGCTTTATCGTGATGACTACTATGACAAGGACGATCCAGACAAACAGGGACATGCCGAAATTATTATCGGCAAGCAGCGTAACGGCGCCACCGGAACCGTGAAGCTCCGCTTCGATGCAAAGTTCTCTCGCTTCCGCGATCCAGACCCAGAGCCCGTTGGTCCGATGATGATGAATACACCCTCTCAGGCCCCGCCACCAATGCCTGGAAAGCCCCGCAACTTCGCGCCTGGAGCCAACTCTTAGCTCCGGGACCTAGGGCTAATTCCGCCCGTGCACGCACCTATTCGTTGAGTTCTAGCTAACCGATTGCTTGAATGGTTTTGTCATCAAGATACTCCCACAAAGCATGGAGGCTACAATGGGTAATGCTCTTCTTGAGACGCTGATTTTTGCAACGGGACTTCCAGAAGGGGATATCCGTAGCGAACTGCAGGCGCTCATGGCTCAATATGGAAAAACACCTGAAACATTAACCATCGATGAGCTCCGCCAACTTATGCGCGACTACGTTCAAGACGTCCTCCTAGAAACAAAAGAACGTCTGTCTTAAAAACCCTACAAAATAAAAAAGGGATCCTGTTTCCAGAATCCCTTTTCGTACTTACTAAGCGGGCCCCTTAGGCGCGCTCTACACTAATCATGATCTTTGCTTCTAAGCCCTCACCCATGCGAACAATCGCTTTGTGTTGGCCAAGAAGTTTAATCGGCTCCTCAAGATGAATGTCTCGACGATCGATGGCATGGCCGGCCTTGCTAAGCTCTTTAGAGATGTCCGCAGTTGTTACCGTACCAAACAACTTATCGCTATCCCCAGCTGCCAACTTGAAGGTTACCGTTGTGCCATTCACCTTGTTTAAAAGTGCTTGTCTCTCGGCAACTGCCTTCTTCTTTTTTGCCTCAGCGACGCGCTTTAAGTGTTCCCACTCTTTTACGCGTTTTTCAGTCGCCTCAGAGGCTAGTTTTCGTGGAAATAAAAAATTGCGCGCAAAGCCTTCAGAGACATTAACCAAATCTCCAACTTTACCCACATCTTTTACGTCTTTTTGAAGAATAACTTTCATGTGTTCCTCGCTATTTCTAGTTGATCTTAGGAGCTAGTCTTATTTTGCGGAGACGCTTTCTAAAATCAACCCAGTAGTCAATCAAGCCAATTGCACTCACAACGGGAAACAATTGACCGACTAAAATTAAATAAACCGCCGCTCTCAACAGGGCTCCTGCCCTGAAAGACCTTAGGCCTACCTCCAATATTGCCAAACCTTGAAAAAAATAAAGCGCCACCATGACGTTCACAATATTTAGTCCAAGAATTTCTAACGCCTTCTCGTTAAAGTTCTCCATTGTCAGAAGGAAGGCCGTCATCGCCACCCAAATCATAAAATCGGGGAGACGAAATTCTAACAATTTGAGTTGAGAGGCCACGGTTTCTCTCGGCAACTTAAGCCAAGAAAACGCTCTTCTCTCAAAAATCAACCCCACCCCGAGGGCCACAACCAAAATTGTGACGACCGCAGATGGAATGAGCTGGACCAAAAGACTAGCGTCTACCTGCAAATTTGGATTTACTTGATAAAGCTTATCCACGAACTGTTTTGCAAGGGCATCGGCCTCAGCAAGATTACGAACCCCGGCTCTCATTAAACTAATCGCTGTCGACCCCGCAAAAAAAAGGGCTCCAGCAATTACTCCAAGCGGAGCAGAAGCCACCCATCGAAGTCCTCGCCGCTCAAGTTCCATGTAAGCTCCTAAAGTCATCCAAACAGAGCCAACAAAAACCGAGAGGGCAGGCGCATCAAAGAGCCAAAAAACAACAGTCACCATGAAACCTAAAAGCCAATATGCGAGCGCCCCGTACGTCATTCGTAAAACTCGCATTAA
>JAMIQD010000034.1:0-2037 GCA_035914755.1 Pseudobdellovibrionaceae bacterium
GTCCCAGCTTGATGTCGCTAGGGGGTAAAACATTTCCATAAACTTCCTCTATTGCGGTAAACTCAAATAATAAGCGTAGGTCTTTTCGATCCCCTGGTGCAAGGAGGTTTTGCTTTTCCATCCCCACTGCTGCGCAACTTCTGTAGAAACTAATTTACGCTTCATTCCGACAGGTTTAGCTAGGTCGTGCGTAAAACCACCCCTGTAACCAATCACTTCTGCTACGGCCTTGTAATACTCGTTGACGCTGTAATCAATTCCTAGGCCAACGTTCATTAAGACGGGAAGCGAATCAAAATTTTTAATTCCCATAGCTATGCATTCTGCAAGATCCCCGGCATACATAAATTCTCTGCGCGCTTCGCCGTCGCCCCAAATCTCAACTTCGGAGGCCCCGCTCTTTTTTGCGTCATCCACTTTTCGTACCACCGCTGGAATCAAATGAGAATTCTGAGGATCAAAGTGATCAAAACGTCCGTAGAGATTGCAAGGAATCATAGTCTTAAATTGAAAAGTAGAGTCCTCTTTCATGATGTACTGACAAAGACGCTGGGCCATCACTTTGGCAATGGCGTAGCCTTCGTTTGTGGGCTCAAGCTCTCCCTGCAAAATCATCGATTCTTTGAGTGGATTCTCGGCATTTCTTGGATACATGCACGATGTGCCAAGGTTGATCATTTTTTTTATTCCGAGCTTATAACATGAACCAATCAGGTTGCGGTTGATATCAACATTCTCAACTAGAAAGGCAACTGGGTTTTTAATGTTCGCCTGAATGCCGCCAACTCGGCCAGCGGCATGAACTACAAAATCTGGTCTTTGTTTTTCAAGATAAGACTCAACCTGCTCACGAGAACTGAGATCCAGCTCCGCCCTTGTTGGTTGCAAAATTTCGTAGCGCGAAAGTTCGGGGTTCTCGATTAAGTTTTTACCGACCATTCCCCGGGCGCCAGTAATCAGCAGCTTCACTGATCTAGCCTCACGACTTTTTTTGCGCCGCCAAGGTTCTTTTCTTGCTCTGCTTGAGTGTAGTCGGCTTTGACCATCTCACTGACTAGCTCCGCAAAAGTGATCTTCGGTGTCCAGCCTAGTTTTGTTTTAGCTTTTGTCGCATCTCCCAAGAGAGTTTCGACCTCTGCCGGACGGAAATAACGAGGATCCACCGCAACAATGCAGCGTCCATTTTGATCGTAGCCTTTTTCTTCAACGCCGTGACCCTTCCAGGTTATTGTGATGCCAAGTTCTTTGGCCGCGACATTGACGAATTCACGAACACTGTACTGAATCCCCGTTGCAATCACAAAGTCTTCTGGCTTTTCTTGCTGGAGCATCATCCACTGCATTTCGACGTAGTCCTTGGCATGACCCCAATCTCGCTTCGAATCCATATTTCCGAGATATAAACAATCCTGGGTGCCGAGCTTGATTCGCGCCAAAGCTCGAGTGATTTTTCTGGTCACAAAGGTTTCACCTCTGAGCGGGCTCTCGTGATTGAACAAGATCCCATTGCAGGCGTAGATTCCATAGGCTTCACGATAATTGACCGTGATCCAATAAGCATAAAGCTTTGCTACCGCATAAGGACTGCGCGGATAAAATGGCGTTGTTTCTTTCTGCGGAGTCTCTTGGACCAACCCATAAAGCTCGGATGTCGAGGCCTGGTAGTATCTTGTTTTTTTGGTCAGTCCCAAAATACGAATGGCCTCTAAAATACGCAGGGCACCCATGGCATCACTGTTTGCCGTGTATTCAGGCTCCTCGAACGAAACGGCCACATGGCTTTGTGCAGCCAAATTGTAGATTTCGTCAGGTTGAACTTGTTGGATAATCCTCAGAAGAGACGACGAATCCGTCATATCGCCGTGGTGCAGGCTGAAATGTTGCCCCGGAATATGCGGGTCTTTAAAGAGATGATCGATCCGATCCGTATTAAATAACGAGGTGCGGCGTTTTATCCCATGAACCTCATAGCCCTTACTTAAAAGCAGCTCTGCTAAATAGGCCCCATCTTGCCCCGTCACACCCGTAATCAATGCT
>JAMIQD010000035.1:0-12374 GCA_035914755.1 Pseudobdellovibrionaceae bacterium
ATTCTTCTCTTGCTAGCACCTCGGGGCTTAGCAGTGGTGATTCTATAGACTCTCAATCGTTGGGAATTCCATATGCACTTTTATCTGCGGAGCAAACACTTGCTTCGATGTTAAAGGTGACAAATGTCACAACAGCCAGCACCGCCGCCTTGACAGAATACACTTCTAGATACGGATCTCTCGCTGCCGGCAACGACTTGAATATGGCAAATGGTCCCCTCATGTTAGGGTCCACCAGCTTAGCTGGAGAAGTTTGCAATACTTTGGTTACGCAAGAAACTGCCGCCGCGGCTGCCGCCAGAAACTTTTTCGGGTCTATCAATTTTGCAACAGGAATTGCAAGTGTTGACAACGCTTCTTACGCTTTAGCAATTCGCGGAATGGCTAGATCTTTCTGGGGACGCAACGAAAGCGCCAATGAGCTAGCCATGCTCACAGCTTTTAAGCAAGAGATGTCCGACGCGTTGACAGCGGCAAATCGCACAGCAGCAGCATCGACTCGAAGCTTAGTGATTGGCACTTGTGCTGCGATGCTATCAAGTCTGGATGCTTTAACATACTAAAGATATTTTTTAAATTTAAGTTTCATACTCCAGGGGGGAGTCCATGAGCAAACACAGTAAAAAAGAAATTCCAATGTGGGCCAAAACAGGGCACGCAAAACCCGTCACCCGCCGTGACTTTCTTTCTGCAGGGATTATCCCTTTTGCAGCGACCCTCGCTGTTCCAAACTGGGTGTCTCTTATTCTAGGTTCTCCGGCAAATGCCCAGACAGCCGTCACCTGTGATGCCGCTAACGCCTCCGCACTCATTCCTTTTGTGACAGTCAACCTGTCCGGCGGTGCCGCCATGTCGAGCAACTTTTTACCAATGAACGCCGCCGGCCAACCTATCGCGTCTTATACAAAGATGGGACTCGGCGACAACCAAGTCCCGATCGAACGAGAGTTTGGCAATGTTCCCTTTGCCGGCCTTAACAACGGCGTCTTGTTGAGTAAGTTTTTAGAAGGCGTTCGCTCCTCTGCAACAGCAGCGGCACTCGCCAACACTGCTTTTGTTGGGATCCCTTGCGACTCGGCAAATGATACAAGCACTAATAAATTTGATATCTCAGGAGCGGTCACTAAGGCCGGGCTCATCGGAAGCCAGTTGCCCAACTTAGGTCGGTCCAACTCTCGCACAGGAATCAATCAAGCTGCCGGAATTGTGGCTCCACCCGCACCACTCGTGGTTAGCAGCTACAACGCTCTTTTAACTTCAATCGGCTACAGCGCAACTCTCAACACCGCTTTAAATACTGCGCAGAAAAATTCACTCGCGAAGCTTGTGAGCAATTTGAATAGCAACCAAACTGCGAAGTTAAATGCCATTCAAGGAGCTGAAGGTGTAAAAAAAGTTCTTGATTGCGCAGGCATAAAAAACGTCGATGTTGTTCAAAAAGGTGCTAGTGTTGTGGACCCACGTCTAAATGCCGGGGTTGCAACAGCTTGGAATATCAACGCAAATACAGCAGCTAGCAGTCGCGATCTCATTTTCGGCGCGATGGTTTATAACTCTTTGCTTGGGCAAGCCGGAGCCGCTGGCCTCGAGCTTGGCGGCTACGACTATCACGATGGCACCCGCACCAATGGTGATGCTAAGGACAGAGATGCTGGAGTTGTGATCGGACGGATTTTAGAAACCGCCAAAGTTTTGGCAAAACCCGTATTCATCTATGTTGTTTCTGATGGCTCTGTTTACAGTGACGAGAGTCAGGATCGTCAAGCTGGATGGCAAGGAGATCGGGGTTCTAATGGAGTCGCTTACATGCTCTACTATAATCCAGCTGGAAGACCAGCGACGAGTGGTTCTCAAATTGGGGCGTTCAACGACAACCAGGCAGCTGATACAACCTTTATCACTGGTGGAAATCCTGAACTTGCTGCGGCAGCGGTTTTTGCAAACTGGTGCCAGGCTAATAAACGGATGGATCTCTTTGATAAAGTCTCGAATCGCCTTTTCAGTGCAGCTCAACTAGCACAAGTTGTAAAAGTCGCTTAGAATTTTCAGATAGTCAGTAAGGGGATCGTTAGGTTTTTGTTCTAGGTTAAGGGGGAAGTCAGTGAAAAAAGCATTGGTCTATAAAGTTCTTGGTGGGACCGTTGGCGGGCTCGTACTCCTCGTTGCATTTAATAACTGCGGCGAAGGCTTTGTCGCCGAACGCATAGGCGCAAGCGGTAGCGGCGGCTCGACCCTTTTCTCCCGCGCCCCCGGAGAATCTTGTGAAGATGCTCTCCTTAAGGTCTACAAAAGCACCTATCACCCCTTCCTGAATCAGACCTGCAATAGCTGTCATATTAACGGCCCCGGAATCGGAGCTTTTGCTAGTCCGGATGCAAAAACCTCTTATGACTCCTTTGTCTCTACTGGATCAGTTAAAATCAATGGCCAGGCAGTTAATGATAACCATAAGCCGCCCTATACTGGCGTGCAAAATACCGCTCGGGTTGAAGAGTTAAAGTCAACCTGGGGTGCCGCACAGACAAGCTATGCCTCCTGCGTTGCTGCAAGTGGCGGCGGAGGAGTTGCCACTGGGTTCGTGGTGAAGTCCAGCGGAAAAACAGTTCCTGCGAATCTCGGAACCACGACCTTTGTCCGCATGGAGTGGGACTTAGAAACCTTGAGTGCGGCTAAAGTTCCCTTGATTGCAGGTATCGAAATTCGCCGCGCAGCGATTGGTGGAGTAACCAGGGGATATGAATTTAGAAATCCAACTCTCCGGGTTAAAACTGCAGCTGCGGGATCCTACCAAGCTCGCGCACTCAATATTTACATGAACGAAATAATGCAAACAGAGGTAACTACCTATAGCAATATCAATTTAATCGTAGGAACGACCACTGATTTAAATCTCTCTCCTGGGACAGCAAATGCTTTTGCCGCTGTCACCGTCGCGACAACCGATACTATTGGGGTTGAGTTTTCGAGCCTCGGTTCGACAACAGGCGCTCCGAATCCTGGTGGCGGCGTTGTTCCAACCCCAGGAGGAGGCGGTGCTATTACCGCAATGACCTTCACTCAGCTCACTGCTAATGGCGGGATCTTCCGCACAAGCTGCATCCCCTGCCATACAACCGCAAATGCTCGCGGTGGTCTAGATATGACTAATTACGCAGCTACGAAATTAGCCGCACAAAATATCAAATCCCGATCCAACAATGCCGCAAACCCAATGCCGACAGGTGGCTTGTTGCCACAAAATCAAATTGATCAAATCAATGCTTGGGTTGACCAAGGCGCTCCACAATAAGAAGCACAACATCAATTCCGCCGTTGCTGAATGGAATCTCCAAAATTTTTTGGAGATTCTCTGGCAGGCGGATTTTTTTTACAACAGATTTGTTCGGAAGCAAAAGCCCTACTTTTTGGGCATTAAATTTTACAAACATACGTTTTAGCAACTCTTCATAGGAGATTTCATTTTTTCCGGCAACACGAATACGCTCCCCATAGGGTGGATTACATAGGCACCAGATTTTATCAATCGAAGGTCGCAGGTCATTTTGATCATCTTTGAACAAGTCTCCTTGAGAAAACTGAATGTCTATGTCCTGCAACAAGACTTGTTTGGTCATTTCCTCTAAGTTTCCGTTTGCACAGCCAACTACTTTTTCATCTACATCATAACCGCGATAACACTTGAACGGCGAGCGCGGCGATAACAGTTTATAATTCTTCCTCCACAGCTCTGTCTTAAATATTTTAGGAGTCAGCTTCCATGAAAAAAAAGAGAAATCTCTTTCAAACACAGGACGCCATAACGAAAGCGCCTCTAACAATAAAGTTCCTGACCCGCACATTGGATCAATTAGCGTGATTTGGCTAAGCTCACCAGGACTGTGCTCTCCAATCATTTGACGTACAGCAAACGCTGCCAAGGTTTCGCGCAGAGGGGCTTCCCCCTTGAGCGAGCCCCAACCTCGTTTGTGCAGGTGAACGCCCGTGCTATCCAAACTGATGGTGCAAATATCGTTGTGCATTCGAATAAATATTTTCTGAGCAGGCGCAAAGTCTTTAGGTTCAAAAGGAAAAACTTTACGAAAGGCCTCTTCGCAGGTTTCTTCTATTCTTTTTTCGTTATTGAGTCGAGACTGACTTGCCGAAACAACCCACTCAACCCTGCCCGAAGACAAATATTTACCCCATTCGATCTTACGGACCTTCTCAAACAACTTCGGAAAATCGCGCACTTTGAATTCTTCGACTCGCCACAAAACCCGGTGAGCTGTTTTTAAAAAAAAATTTAGTTGCACGCCATGGGATAGCGAGCAGTCTACCAAAACTCCGCCGCGGTCCAAGGTCAAAGCCGGATAGCCTTCATGATTCGAGAGCCCATCAACCTCAATCAACCATGGCCAGCATTCTTTTATTTCTGCGGCCAGGTCCGCTTCGAAGCCGAGATTGCAAGAGACATAAAACATTAAAATCTCCAGTAAAGATCAAAGTTGAGGTAATAACCCTGTTCAAAATTGTAAACCAACTTAGAAACATCCGTGGTGCCAAAACCAAACAAAGTATGGACATGATCCCAGATCCACAGATATGAAATGTACCCACCGACGGATTTGCTTTCGAAATTGTAACTGGGGCCCGCTAGAACTCGGTTCCAATCGTCCAATACAAACTCATATCCAGATTGAAAAGAGCTCGTTCCAGCAACTTTTATCGCAGCTAAGTTCTTAGCTCGGTCGAAAGTAGCTAGAGCCACAGTTAGGTTCGTATGAGAAATCACACTTTCTGAAGAAACTGAGTCCCAATAAAGGGTCGCACTCACGACTCCGTTTGGACTATCCACCCCCTGTAAATAGCTCGCGCCCATAGTAAAAATATTCGATTCAGACTCGTAAAATTTATACTTGGCATGAGCATTCGGAGCCCCTGCCAGATCAGCAAGTAACAACGTCCCTAACAACAGACGCTCTGAATAGCCATAGTCCATGTACCCTAAAAAATTGACTAAAAATTCGCCTTCCTTGAGTGTTTGAGCCGTCTCCCCCGTACTCACGCCCATAAAAACCAGCGACTTATAGCTCGCAGAAGAATCTACCTCAGTGTTTTTTAAAATAAGTTCTGTAGTCCCTTTGTATTCTTGGTGATACGTATTAAAATCCATTCGCTGCAATATATCACCCAACTGAATCAGGGCGTACTTTGAATGGCGGATCAGCTTTGCCTTGACCATATATTTTTCAGAATTTTGATTTTCAACGGACTGGATCTCAAAAAAACCAATAATTTGCCCTGCCGAGCTTTTGCTCCGCAAAACCAAAATCTCTCCTACGCGAAACTCCGAGTAGGCACTAACGGCTGTCACGCGAGTGGCGTCATCAATGCTTTCCACATAAGCACGTGCCCAGTCCTGCTTGTACTCAAATTCCGCCTCAGATAGAGTCTGCGTTTGAGCCCGAAGAAGAGTCGGTATAATTAAAAAAAATAGAAAAACAAACTTCATACTCTTTTTCGAAAAATCCTTTCAAAACTATTTAGCACTAAAAATGATAAAATCAAGGCGATAGGCCCCATCCACATCGCCTTCGCAATTCCGTAGCCATCTGTCAAATAACCAACCCCCGCATGCATTAGCACCGTCAACAAGGATTGAATCGACATCGCCGATGAAACCGCTGAATCTAGACGACTGCTAAAATGCTGATGGATATAAACCACGGCCAGAGGATAAAAAGGAGCCATGGTTGCCCCACTCAAAACTAAAAAATAGGGATGCACCAATAAACCTAAAGCAATACAAACAGCCGAAAGCGCCAGCGATACAGAGAGCATTCTTCGAAGAGAAAAATTGAAATGAACTAAGGTAAAAAGCCCTCTCCCGAATAAAAGACAAACAAAAAATGCAGTTAAATAATAACTTGATTCTTGCAATCCCAGACCCATCTCCCGGCGAATAAAAAGTGCGAGACGAGAAGAGAGTAAAATTTCAGCAATGGCATAAAGCCCCAAAGAAAATCCGAGGTAAATTTGGGCTATATGTGCCTTCTTTGTCTCCTTTTCGCCGGCCGAATCAATTCCTACTGGACTCAAAATGCGCTCTTCTTTTTTAAAAAAGGCACCCAGCATCAATACAAAAGGCACGACTGCGACACTCAAGAAAACAGAGCGCCATGAACCCGTCAATGAGGTCACCATTGCCACCACAAGCGGAGCCAAAAAAGAAGACACTCCATAGGTTGCGTGCAATCCAGAAAGCAGCCTTTGCCTTCGGCGCGGAATGGACCCAACCGTCACTAACACATTTTGTACAACACCAATAATTCCTAAACTAAGACCAAAAATTGCCGCAAAAAACAACAGCCAAGAAAACTGGGTTGCAATCCCCATCCCCACAAGCCCCAAAGTCATTAACAACAAAGCCACCTGTAGAGTATGAACTCGGTGGAGCCTCAGCAAAAGAAAGCGAATCCCATAACTCCCGATGAATCCGAAAAAAGAACTCAAAGCAAAAAATTGAGCTCCCCGCGTGTCAGTCACAGAGAATTCTTTTAAAATCTCAGGGAACAATGGCCCTCGGACATTGTCGCTAATCCCGAGAGCAAACAAACTTAAATAAGCTAGTACGATGTATCCCCAGTTCACTTTTTGGCAGCCTCATCCTTCAATACCTTAAAAACTCGAAGGATCTTATCACGCGAGACCTCACCAAGGCCAGAGAAAGTCCTCTCTGCCATAAATGCTCCATACCCCTTCAGATCGGGCTTTTCTCCCTTAAAGACAAGGTAGGCAAAGAAGTCATTCACGATAAAATCTTTTTTAATTGGCGATACGTCCTTTATAAATTCGAAAAACCTCGGGGCCGCAGCGCGAACCTCTTGCAAATCAAGCCCGCCATTAGAATTTTGATCATAAACGCTCATTAAAATTTCGGCGTAATGAAGAATCATAATCGCTGTTCTCAGGTCAGCAGTCTCAACTTTATTTTCGCTTGCAGGCGACACCCGGGCTGCGGCCATGAGATTAGAATAAAAATCATCCCATTGCGCAGAATTCATTTTCGAAATTGCATTAACTAGCCCTGGCATATTATTGAAATAACGAGAGGCATGTCTTTTGAGATTTTCTTTAAAGCACGCTTCGCTAAGCCATGGGAATCCAAAAACATCCTTTGCAGCGATTCCGCACTGCAGTCGTACCATATCTGATCGAAGTGTTTCTGCAGAGTTAACTCCGCCAGAAATTAATAAACTGACATACTCAAAGGCTTCGCGACCATCGACAAACAAATTCCCATCTCCAGAGAATGAAAACAAGTTGGCCTCTTTGAAACTCCGATCACCAGAGTTTCTAGTTCGAGGGTCAAAAGCCTTAATTTCAATACCCAGCAAGTTAAAGTCATCGTACCAACGTTGGAAGTCATCGACCCTCAGCACCTTAGGGCCGTATCCTAGCACAAGAGAGTTTGCCGAAGCGCGCATTAAATTCCAACGAGTCAATGAAGCCCAGGTCTGACGAACTATGAGTGGCTGATTTACGATAATCACCTTGCCATCCTCATTAAACATCACAGGCCATGGACTAGACAGCAATTTCGCGCCTTGATTCCAGCTTGCAAGAAGAGCCTCTTGCTCAAGAGAGTTCCGGGACAATACATTACTGATGTAGTTCTTAGCGTCAAACGCAGAAATGGCACGTAGCAGTTCATCACGTCCAATGGTTTTTTCACGGTCGAAGGATAACTGACTAATAAAAAACTGGTGCAAACGATAACTCTTCCAGTCTTGCTTAAAAGCTACGAAGTGCGCCTTTTCAAATCCATTAAGACCACGCGAGTCTCCGTGACGACGTGGGTCCAAAATTCGCAAGATAAGCTTTTTATAGGACTCTTTAATGGCTTCCGCGCTAAGATCACCAGATATCAAATGAAATGCAACCATCTTATCAATGAGATTATCAATGACCGAAAATGAGATCGCCCCCTGACGGCGCATCGGAAGACTTTCTTCAATAATTTGCAAGCTGTCGTCAATAAATAGTATCAGGCGATCAAGGCTTCTCTGGTCGTGGGCTGAATCTTTTTGTATAAAATAGTGATATCGCAGACCTTGTTTGTAGATTTGCAGAATAGTTCTTAGAGCCTCTTCCCAGTCGTGAATATTATCAAATCGCGTGTCTTCACCAACGACAATATTTTTGACAGCCTCAAAGACGTCCATATTATTTTCGACTTTTTGGTAGACATACAAAGACTGTGGACTATTCGTAAATTGATTCAACCCCTCAAAAAACTTTTTTAAATCATTGAACTTATATTCTGAATTCACCAAGACGACTTCACGCAGAAGGACCCACAACGTGTCTCTCAGTCTCTCAACCGCGATATCGACACTGCTCCAATCTGGATCGACTTTTTTACCAATCAAAACCGGAAAATGCGGAGCTAGCAGGACTGCATGATCCTTGACCAAGTCTAGCAAATCAACGAGCTTTTGAATTTCTACCTTGGTAAGATACTTTTCGTCGCCACCAAGAATCACCTTTTTTAGTTTAAACAACTGAGCCGCAAACTCCGGCGAGACATTGTTGCGCTTTAAGAAATACTTTCCGAAAAAGTTGCGAACATCTTCTAAAGTATAGGCATCCCCCAAAGAACCGCGAGTTTTATTTTTAAAATATGTAAGGGATTCTGTTCCGCAGTCAAATCCCTCGCGGATATCAGATGGGGACACCGTTCCCCCGATATATTGGTTGATTTTCTCAGGCAAAGACTTCAAGCATGTAAAACTATGATTTTGCAATTCGATCGTCTGAGGCTCTTGTTTTTTTTCATTTAAAAAATCAGAGCAGGAGGCAAGAACAAGAGCGCTCATCACAAGAATCAAGCCTACGGTATTTCTAATTGTGAACCTAAAAAACATAGGCCGCCCCGATCATAAAGCGATCATCATTTTTAAATTGACTAATTTCATTCTGATTTGAACGACTGAGGTCTCCTGACTTCAAGAGGTCTAACTCACTGTACATCGACCAAAGAGACGAAAACCGGTGACTCAGTTTCCATTGCAAAAACTCGAAGTCATTTTTTTGACTAGTCGTATAGCTCAATTTTGAAATCAAACGTCTTAGCCCTTGTAAGAATAAACGATTTTCAATTGTGAGCTTAATCGCTTGTTGAAAAGGATAAATCAAAGACAAAGACGGACGGTCCGGACTTGCCATATCACCTACTTCAACTATTTCGCCCCCGTAAATATTCAAACTCTGCAGAGAAACTGCAAATCGAGGTAGATAATACTCAACAAAGGGGCTTACCAAATAAGCATCTGAGAATTGCGGACGGGTCCACCGTTCTTCTAAATCTAAATCTTTCTGCGGACGATCTGCGACACCACTGATCCCGAAACGCCATTTGCCAGTCCGATGCGAAAGATCCAGACCACTTAATGTGTGATAAAAAACCAATGGCTTTAAATCAACAACACCCTTTATGGTGCTCGTATCAAGGATACCCGAATATGCTAGCGCCAGCTCATTCGAGGGTTTGTACATATAATTAAGCTGCACCAGAGTTCCGGCCTCGGCAGAGCCAAACAACAATCTCGCGCCGTAACTCGGCTGAAAAACCACCTGGCTCTCATTCGGTCGTTCGAAGTTGTACTGAACCTGAGTTGACTCGCTAAAGATTCGAACTGAATCTGGAGGGCGACGGAACCACGGATTACCCGGAACAAACTGGCCATTAACAACTTCAAATGCCGGGCCTTGATTCGGTATAAAAATAGGTGAGGCAAAAACTGTAACCGAATAGGAGGGACGCTCAGCCTGCCAGAAAATACCACTGAGACCTTGCGCCTCTGGGTTCAAGGGGTTCCATTGAAAAAGCGGCTGCCACAAGCCCAAGTTCCAGCGAGAGTCTAACTCGCTCCAATTCATCAGTTTGCGGCCAATATAAAGCTTCTCATCATCAGAGGGTTTGGTTTGAAAATAAAACTCCGAAATATCGAGGTAATTTAGCAGCGGAGCGCCAAAGGCAACGGCTCCTTCGATATTCATTTTAATCGGGTCTTCACTTTGCGGTGGGCTTTTCAGAGTCATCCCAACAAACTGGTAATTGGTTTTTTCGGTGGCTTCAAACGAAGGACTGATAAAGGAATCAGAAAATAGATGTAAATCCGAACGCAGCTGGGCCACTGCCTCTGGGGCAGTAAGCCAAATGCCTAAACTGGCTGTGAGCACAATTTTACGTACGTAGGAGTTCCACATCTTTCACCTGCCAGCCCCTTATCCATCAATTCTTGTGCCTGAAATTAGGCATCACAGTGGTCCCTTAAGGTCTTTTAGAAAGTATTGATTAGACAGGTGCCGTTTTTTGTCCTTTTGGGCCGCAATGAGTTTTGCCAGCCTTAGGGAACTTTGCTAGAGTCTTCGCTATGCCCCAAAAAACTCGGTTTCTTATTATTCGTTTTTCAAGCTTTGGAGATGTGACCCAATGCCTCAGCGTGCCTTCCCGCATTCGGGCAGCCTATCCTGATGCGGAGATCCATTGGGTCACACGAAAAGACATGGCTCCTTTGCTCAGAAATCACCCGGCGATTCACCGCATTTGGGAGTACGATCGAAACGCAGGACTTAAAGGTCTTTTTAAGCTCCTCAAAGAAATGTCATCGTTCGAATTTAGCCACATGTACGATGCTCATAACAATATCAGATCGAGACTGGTTTATTGGCGGCTTGGTCTTTTTCGCTCTTGCAAATTTATCCGTAGATCGCAAAAACGCTGGAAGAGATTTCTACTTTTTCGTTTTCACAAAAACACATATGAGATGCCCTTTTCTGGACAACTAGATTTATTAGAGCCTCTAGAAAAATGGAATATCGCAAAGACTCTTCCTCCCGCCCCTCAGTTATTTATCAGCAACGATGAAATTGAGAAAGCCAATGAACTCCTTGCACTGTGGCGAGAGAAAAGTTACATCGCCCTCGCCCCCTCTGCCGCCTACTTCTTAAAACGTTGGCCTGCTGAGCATTTCAAGCAACTAATTCTATCGATGCCCGGTCACAACTTTGTCTTGCTCGGAGGTCCTGAGGACCGCTTTATTGAGGAGATCGCAGCCGTAGCTCCAGGAAGAACTTTAAACATGGCGGGCAAGGCTTCGCTGCTCGCCAGCTCTGTCTTGGTCCAAAAGGCCAAAGCCTTGATCAGCAACGACACCGGATTACTGCATGTGGGCGAACAGCTTGGCATTCCCACAATTGCTTTGATGGGGCCCGCGCCATTTGGCTTTCCATCGCGTGAAAAAACAAAAATTTTAGAATTAAATCTCCGCTGCCGTCCTTGCAGTAAACATGGGCAAGGTCCGTGCACCAATAAAATCTATCACCAATGTTTAGTCGACATCACCCCTGAGCAAGTGCGCACTGAGCTTTTAAAAAAGCTGGAAGCCACTGTATGATTCGCGTTTTGTATCAATTTTTTCTCTATCCATTGGCCTTTGCTCTTCTGCAGCTACTTCGGCCTTTTCTCAGCAAAAAAACCAAAGAGATGATTCGCGATAAAAACAGCTCTCACTTTGAAATCACGAAAACCTCAAAAGAAGAGATAGCAAAAAAAAGACCCTTCTGGATTCATGCGGCCAGCGGAGAGATCGAATACGCCCGTTCCGTCATTCGCGAGATCAAAATGCAATTCCCCGATGCCCCCATCATAGTCACCCACTCTTCGCCCTCGGCAAAAAAGATCCTCGCAGGAATGACCGACGTTGATGCCTGGGGCTCTCTGCCTTGGGATTTTAAAAAATCCTGCAATGCCTTTTTTAAAAAGTGGCACCCCCGCTGCCTTCTGATCGCCAGAACCGACGTCTGGCCGGTGATCGCGACCTGCTGTCACGAGAACAAAATTCCGAGTCTTTTATTCTCTGCAACTTTTGCCGAGAACAGCTCTCGTCTTCAGGGACTCTCTGGTAAAATCACCGAGTGGGCCCTCAATCAGCTCTCTGAAATTCAATGTGTGTCCGAAGCCGATGCGGCGCAATTAATGCGTCTCAAAATTAAAACAAAAATTGTAATTAAGGGGGACACTCGCTTTGATCAGGTCTTTCATCGTTTGCAAAATCCAAAGCCGATCAAGGATAAGCTACGTCCCCAACAGAAAAATGTATTAGTTGCTGGGTCTACCTGGCCCGAAGACGAAAAAATTTTAGTTCCAGCTTACGCAAAAGTTAAGAACACTTACAAACTGATCTTGGCGCCACATGAGATTCACAAAGCCCATCTTGAATCTTTAGACCTGCTTCTGCGAGAAAATCATCTTACTAGCATTCGATATAGCGAGGCTGAGGAGTGGGGTCCTGCGAATGTCCTCATTGTCGATCAGGTGGGAATACTCG
>JAMIQD010000036.1:0-17411 GCA_035914755.1 Pseudobdellovibrionaceae bacterium
TGGGACCGAGTTGAAGAGCTCAATAAAATCTTCGACGCTGGTGAAATCGTACAAGTTAAGGGTGCTGTGCAGGTTTTTCAAAACCGCAAGCAGATAATTGTTCATCGCATTGAGAAGATCGATCCAGCCACTGTGAAATTTGAGGACTTTCTTCCGACCTCTGGTAAAGACGCTCATGACATGTTTGCAGAGCTGCTCATTCTCGTTAGATCGGTAAATAACAATCATTTACGACAATTGATTTTGGATGTTATTGAGGACCCAGAGATAAAACCTTTATTTCTGCAAGCACCTGCGGCCAAAAGCATTCACCACGCCTGGCGCGGCGGACTTTTAGAGCATGTTCTATCGATATGTAAAATTTTGGACTTCATGGGTAGTCATTACAGTTTTCTTAATCGCGATTTGCTCATTTTCGGCGGCATTTTTCACGATATTGGAAAAATTTGGGAACTTTCTTATGAGGGCTCTACGGGCTATACCGACAAGGGGCGTTTGTTAGGGCACATGCTTTTGGCGTGCGAGCTTATCGACAAAAAGGCTTCGAAAATTTTGGGTTTCAGTGAAGAACTTAAGGATATGTGCAAGCATATTGTCTTGAGTCACCATGGAAAACTCGAGTACGGGTCGCCTAAGAGACCTAAGTTTATGGAAGCGGCATTGGTGGCTATGGTTGATGAGCTGGATAGCAAAGTGAACACTATTCAGAGTTTTATTGAAACGGAGCGGAACGTCAGTGATAAGTGGTCCCGTTATAACGAGCTCTTTGACAGGTATTTTCTCTTGGATAATTTAAAAGAGCGTTTTTAATTTTGAAAGTTTGCGATGTTTGCAACGATGTTAGATTTTTTAAAAGCATATAAGTCCTATGATCCCGCAGCGAAGTCGCTGTGGGAAATTGCTTTACTGTACCCCGGTCCAAAGGCTTTATTATTTCATAGATGCGCTCATGCTCTCTACGGACGTAGGCTCTTTTTTTTAGCTCGTTTGCTGGCGGAGGTTTCACGCCTTTTGACGGGCATCGAAATCCACCCCGGCGCAACCATCGGTCAGCGGCTGGTGATCGACCACGGTATGGGAGTGGTGATTGGAGAGACTGCTGAGGTTGGCGATGACTGTATTATCTTTCATGGTGTTACCTTGGGGGGGGTTAAGTTTGATCCCGTCAAAAGGCACCCCACCGTAGGCAATAAAGTCATGATTGGTGCGGGCGCGAAGGTGCTAGGGCCCATTAAGCTCGGAGAAGGGTGCCGCATAGGTGCTAATGCCGTCGTATTTACGGACGTGGCTCCTCAGATGATAGTGCTCGGGCCCCCGTCTTCGGCACTTGATCGCAAGTAGCATTTTCAACGATGATACGAAGGCCAATTTTACTAACTGATTTGATTGCACCATTAAAGTTGTAAATCTTTTTTTTGAGATTATATAGCTGAGTATCTAATCTCCCTGTTTTGCTGACGTCTTTTCCCCAGAGATGTTCGTATATTTCTGACTTTGGTATAATCTGCTTTTTGTCGGCAAGAAGAAAGTGAAGCAATTTAAATTCGATTGCCGTGAGTGCCACTTCTTTATCATTTATAAAAACCTTTTTAAGTGTCGGATTTAGAAAGAGATTGCCAATAAGAATGCATCGGTCTTCTCGAATGTGCTTTCTTCCTTTAGTGTAGCTTTTGGCGGCATTAGTCAGCTCAATTTTTGAAATAGGGCGAGTTATGTAGCCAACAGCTCCGAGCTCAAAGGCGTGAAGTCGATGTTCACGCAATTGAGAGTTTGAGATAAATACAATTGGCACTAACGCATATGTCGGATTTTCAATAACACTTTTGCAGAACAGAATTCCTGACATGTCAGATATTGAATATTGCAAAAAAATGAGGTCAGGATGGATCTCGTCAATTTTTGTGAGAGAATCTTTCGGATCTATAAATGCGATATCGAAATCTGAGCTCTTCAATGTTTCCGCAACGTCCTGTAGTTGTTTGGATTGACCTTGAACAAGTAGCACTTTTTGCAGAAAACTAGACATATAAATCACCTGTGTTTATACTATAAATACAATTAAGTTTTTTAGGTGACAAGAGAAATTTAGGCGCTAGCCCTTAGATGGGCGTCCTTTTGCCACAGCAAGAGCTGTCAGGGGGTCTTCTGGCCAAGAGTGCTTCGGGTAGCGGGTTTTTAATTCTTTACGTACCTCAGGGTAGCCATTTTTCCAAAAACTTTTGAGGTCACTTGTAACCTGCATCGGTCGGTAGTTGGGACCTAAGAGATGCAAGGTCAATGGCTGCATCCCGTTCAATACTTTCGGTGTTTCGGACCAGCCAAAAACCTCTTGAATTCGAACCTCAAGATAAGGGCCTCGGTCTTTTAAATAGTGCACTTTAAAATAATTTCCGCTCGGTACTTTTATTTTGTCGGGGAGTTCTTTTCTCAAGAACTCGGCAATAGGCCCAGGCAAAAGAGTTTCGAAAAAATAGATAAGGTCTTTTTTTGCAACCGATTGGAGGTCTTGTTCGCCGCTTGCGGCAAGTGCAAAGGCTTCGCGTTTTTGTTCATTCGAGAAAAGGACGTTTTCATCGAACTCAGCCAAGTCGTTTTTAATTTTTTCAGAAAGTGACTCTGCCGAGGCAACAAGGTAACGAAATCGATCGCACCAGGCTTCTAGATTTTCATTTTGCTTGAGCACCCAGTCCCACTCTTCGGTGAGAATTTCTGGGAGATGGTCTGCAACATCCGTTGCCTTGGCGATGGAGACTCCTCCCTCTTCAAGGCAGAGGTCGAACAGGTACTTTCCTTCGCGCAGATAAAACTGACCTTTTTCGCGGTCGAAGTGTAAGTCCTTTTTCTTTTTGATCAACGAATCAAGTTCAGAAAAAAGCAGGCTCTTATTTACTCCAACAGCCAGGCTAACCAAGGTTTCAGCGTTTTTAGAATTATCAACGCCATCGAGAGCGATAAAAAACTCACTCTCGCGAACAAGGCTTTCGGTTGAAAGGCGAACACCTCGTCCTCCGATCATCAAGCCACGATCCGATTGCGGCGAGCGGCGACGGCAGAGACGATCTCTAAAACTTGCCAAAATTATTTTTTGCAATGTCGATTCGATCTTTTCAACTTTAGCGTCCTGCTGTCGGCCATAGGCGCGAATCTGCTGGGCTCCCTTTTCAACTGTTTGCAGGGCTCGACGTTGAGAGTTGGGTGGCACTTTTCCAGTTGTACGGAATTGGCGGAGGATCTCGAGTCTTAACTGAAGATCACTTTCGAGACGGTCTGCCAAATGCATTTCAGAACTTTTCTTTTGAATAAAATCACGCTCTTGAAGAATGGCGGCAATATCTGCACCAAGACCTGCGGCCTTCATATCATGAGCTACCAGCATAAGCTTTGCCAAACGGGGCGGCAGTGGCCAACCTAGCAAATGTTTGCCGATCGAAGTAATAATATTTTGTTCATTCAAGGCCTCCATAGAGCGAAGACCGTCAGTGGCTTTTTTTATGTGAATGGCGCTGGGCTTGTCAAACCACGAGAACGAGTCGAAGTCGCGAACTCCTTGTGCGGCTAAAAACAACAAACTCTCGCTGAGATCCATTCTTAGTATTTCGGGAAGTTCGTGACCAG
The DNA here is from genome assembly GCA_035914755.1 of Pseudobdellovibrionaceae bacterium. Classification (GTDB taxonomy): domain Bacteria; phylum Bdellovibrionota; class Bdellovibrionia; order Bdellovibrionales; family Bdellovibrionaceae; genus JACMRP01. Next base: position 3,616 of record JAMIQD010000036.1, read on the forward strand.
GCATGGAAGTCTCGTCTAACTTGTTCCAGAGGCGATAACACAAACCCTCAAATTGCCGAGCCGCACGTCCGGCTCTTTGTTGAGCTGAGGCCTTACTTATTCGATTAAGTTCGAGACGAGAAAATCCCGTGCGTAAATCGTACTTCATATTTTTTGCAAGACCGGTGTCAATTACGCAGGCGACGCCATCCACCGTGACCGAAGACTCCGCAATATTGGTGGACAGAATCACACGTCGTCTCGAGCCAGCTAGCAGGGCTCTTCTTTGGTCTTCGAGAGGTAGTGCTCCATGAAGAGGTACGATGTCAAGTCCACGCTGCTCGGCCCATATGCCAATGTGTTGTTGCGTGCGATCAATTTCTCCTGCTCCAGGGAGAAAAACCAAGATATCTTTTTTTGTAATTTGCTCAGCCTCTTTGAGGACTGAAAATAGATTTTCATAAAATGGCAATGCTGTTTGCAGAAGTTGTGAGTTTTTCTGATACTTAATTTCTAGCGGAAAAAGTTTTCCTGGGACATCGAGAATGGAAGCATCGCCAAGGTATGTTGATATTTTTTCGGACTCTAGAGTTGCTGACATCACGATCAATTTGAGGGGGCTGCCAAGTTCTTGCAGCTCACGCAGTAAGCCGAGGGCAATGTCGACGTGAATCGAGCGTTCATGAAACTCATCAAGAACCACATATTCGACGCCGTCTAGCTGCGGATCCTGTGCAAGTTTTCGAGACAGAAGAGCTTCAGTTAAAAAAATTAATTTAGTATTGCCCGATGTCTGATTGGCAAATCGAACTTGGTAGCCTACTTCATACCCGAGTTTCCAATTTTGCTCTTCAGCCACACGCGCGGCTGCAGCCAGGGCCGCCATACGCCGGGGCTCTAAGACCAAGACTTTTCCCTCTGAGTGACGAGCCAAGTAAGCAGGCAGGCGGGTGGTTTTACCAGCACCGGGGGCCGCAGTGACAACTAAGTTGGATTGCTTCTTTAGAAGCAGCAAAGCTTCCTCTAGAAAGTCGTCGATGGGTAGTGGGAGTATTTCGGCCATATCTATTCATGACCTAATTTCTGTAAATTGTCACTGTCTGAACGATAGACACTTGCAGGCGCCTGGATTCATCCTTATTTCTTTTAGATCGCAGATCTGCACGTGCGTTTTTTGCAAATACCGGGGCAGGCAGGAGAGCGTAACCTATGCAAAAAATCATATTTGGCCTATTATTGGCGACGGTCTTTACTGCTTCCTGCGCTTTTGGCTCTTGCATTGATTGCAAGGCGCTAGATTTTGATAAAAAAGTTCAGCTCCATTTAATTTGGCCGATGTGGACCATGACGACGACTGAAAAAATAGACTATGTGCGCAGTTTTGGATTGGATCTCTACAAAGTGAAGGATAAGGACGGAGATCCGGTGCGGGTGGGTTTCTTGCCAGAACCTTCAATTCAAGAAAATCCAACTTGGGAGCGATTTATTAAGATTTTTGACGAAGGGGTTATGGGTCTTTTTTTAACACCCTCGAATGCCTCAAATCGCGTGGCCAAACCAACCATCTTTTACAACGAAAGTGCTGACGACTGGACAATAGTGCACGAATTTATGCACTACCTTTTTGATCGGGCTCGCCTCATTGAGGATGCAACGGCAGAGTCTCTGGTGGTGAATAACCTCCAAGACGCGAAAGAAGATTTTTTTGAAAACTGGAACCGCTATCGCGAAGGCGCCGGCTTTCGGAACGAGAGCCACAAAAGAAACATGATACGCAGCTTCGTGACCTTCTTAGAAACCCAGATATATCTTTTAGAAAATTTTGAGTTGGAAGAAGTCATTATAGAAAAGTACATTAGATCGATTTATCTGACTCAAAGACCAAAGAGCTTTAATGAAAAGAACTTTGCCCGAAGTAAGAGGTATATAGAGTCCCAGTCAGAAGCTGCTCTCGAGCACACGAGGGTCATGCTCGAAACTTGTTCTGATATAAAAAAGACTCTTGTTGCCTCAGACCTAGATTTGCTGACGGATGTTCACAAAATTTGTGACCGAGTTCAAAAGTTGCGATCTCAACTCTGAGTTCAAACTCCGTATATCAAAAGCATAAACTCCGCTTTTTCAAAGGGGAGTTCATTTAGAAGTTTTTCGCCAGGGCCCTCAAGCAGGACTTCGGATTCTTGCGATAAATTCAAAGCAAGAAGAGCTCGACGTTTCGGAAAGTGTTCGGCCAAATCATTCAGAGTTTTTTTAAGACGGTAGGGTGTGTCCATCAACACGATGGGGCGCCGTTCTTTCTGAAGTTCTATAAGAGCTTTTTGCCGGGCCTCATTTTCGGCGGGCAAAAAACCGCGGAATAAAAACTGATCAAGGCGCTCACCGCTCAGCGAAAGGAGCCCCATAAGGCTAGAGGCGCCAAGCACAGATTTGACGGGAATATTTTTTTGTCGGCACAACTTTACCAAGTCAGCTCCGGGATCACAAAACCCGGGAGTGCCGCAGTCCGAGACCAGGACGGCATCCGATTGCGCGCACTGGGCCGCAAGGTCCTTCACATCCTCGGCGGTGGAGTGCTCATTGAGGAGTTCGTAACGCTTTCCACTGATTCCGTGGCTACGCAAAAGCTTGCTGGTTTCTTTGGTACTTTCGCAAATAATGAGCTCTGTGTTTTTGAGCAGCTCGAGGGCTCTGAGGGAGATTTCGAGAGTATCGCCGATCGGCGTTGCGACGAGATACAGCATCACTCATCTCCCATTAGAAAATGCATGATTGCAGGGATGTCCACTGGTGGTTCGGCTTTTCCAGCATGGGTGCTTTCAAAAAAAATCACATTTACGTGGGGCAGCTGCTCGCGCAAGTGATGAATATTAACCGGCTCGTTTTCAAAAAACCAAACATCCGAGAACTTATTTTCTGGTAGAGATGCAAACCAGTCAGTTTTAAATTGCGCATCATCTAGATCTTTATGTGGTTTCAATACGAGGTGAGTTTGAATATTGTCTAGAGGGAAGCCCCATTTTTTGAGGGTAAGTGCCGAGCCAGCTCCCATGCGCTGGACATCACGGCCAGTGAGGTAAACCACTTCGGCCCCCAGATTTGCGACTGAGGTGACATACTCGACAGCTCCATCGAAGGGCAGATCATACTGAAGATATTCGTTGGCAAAAAAACGCTCGATCCAAAAATCCCGTACGGCGGTTAGAAACTCCGGATGATGCTTGTCAAGTCCAGCTCGCTCGAGGGCGTTCTTGATGCCCCAATCTTTTCGCTCGGTACGAATATTTTTAAAAAGTTGAACTTGCTCCGGAAATTGTTTTTTGTGAGCAGGGTGCAATGCAAAATCCACAAGAATCTGCTGCAAACGTGGAGAAACATCAAACAGGGTTGAATCAAGGTCAAAAACGGCGAGAGATTTTTTTCCCTGACTTTGTAAGTCTGAAATCTTATTAAGAATCTGACGAAGCAAGTGGATGGATTGCGTCATAGGGGCCAATCTACCCTTGGAAGTTATTTAAATGCAAAGACTTTTGTTGGCCAGAGAGCTAATTTTTGTTACTTTTCAGCGACCCGAAAAGGGGGTTTAGAATGCTTAAATACCTTCGTTGGCTCGATATTTTGACGGTGCTAATTTTGATCGCGGGGTGCACGACTAAAAGGGCAGAGCTTGGCACTTCTGAAAATCCAATAAAAATTCACTTTGTTCCTTCGGTGGATACAAAAGTTCTCGAAGACAAATCTAAACTTTATAAGGACTTTCTCGAAAAAAACACGCCCTATAAATACCAAGTATCTATTCCTCAGTCTTTTGTTGCCGTCGTCGAAGCCTTTGGTACTAAGCGCGCGGACGTCGCTGCGATCAATACCTTTGGTTATATGTTGGCTCACGATAAATATGGCGTTGAGGCAAAACTGACCGGGATTCGTCACGGCCTATCGACTTATCAATCCCAATTCATTGTTAAGGCCGACAGTCCAATTAAAACCCTCGCTGATCTTGCCGGAAAAAAAATTGCCTTTGTGGACCCTTCTTCAACTTCAGGTTATTTGCTTCCGCTAAAGACTTTGAAAGAAAAAAAGATTGAGCCGAAGGCAACAGTCTTTGCGATGAAACACGATTCTGTTGTTTCTATGGTTTATCAAGGTCAGGTGGATGCGGGCGCAACTTTCTACTCTCAGCCTTCCAAAAACGAAAATGGCGAAGAGCAAATGGAAGATGCCCGTCGGCTTGTCTTGACCCAATACCCCGATGTCAAAAATAAAATTCGCATTCTTGAACTTTCTGAGGCTATCCCAAACGATCCGATTGTCCTACGAAAAGATTTACCTGAGGAGATGAAGGTGAGAATAGTTGATGCGACAATAGCCTTCGTTGCAACTCCCGAGGGCAAAGAGGCTTTTAATAAAACTTACGGAGTTCTCGAGTTCAAAAAAGCGAGTGATAAAGATTACGAACCAGTTCGTAGCATGCTGAGAACGTTGGGAAAAAGCGTCTCTGAATTGATGAAAAAGTAGGAGTACCTATGTCCGATCCAATACTGTCGATCAAGAATTTGGTAAAAACCTACCCCAATGGAGTTCAAGCTCTCAAAGGTGTGAGTTTTGATGTCAAACGAGGTGAATTCCTGGTCATTATCGGGTTGAGCGGCTCTGGCAAATCCACCCTTTTAAGGTGCATCAACAGGCTTCATGATCCGACCTCAGGCGAGATTTATTTTGAAGGAAAAGACATCGCACGGGCTCAAGGGGAAGAGGTGAGGAGTTTGCGCAAGAAAGTTGGAATGATCTTTCAGCACTTCAACTTAATCCCTCGCTACAGCGTGCTCAGCAACGTTTTGATGGGGCGCCTAGGAAAAATAGGATCTTTAAAAAGTATCTTCGGATTTTTTTCTACTGATGACAAAGCGGATGCGCATAAGTATTTAAAACTTGTCGGTATTGCCGAAAAAGAAAAAATTCGAGCCGATCAGCTGTCGGGCGGACAGCAGCAGCGAGTCGCTATTGCCCGGGCTTTGACACAGGGGCCAGCAATTTTACTCGCAGATGAGCCCGTCGCTAGTTTAGATCCCGCAACCTGCCACACGGTGATGGATTATCTTAAAAAAGTGAATCAGGAGTTGGGGATCACAGTGATTTGTAACTTGCATTTTCTGAGTCTTGTTCGTCAGTACGCGACTCGGGTGATCGCACTTAAAGCTGGACAAATTGTTTATGAGGGAGTTCCACAGGATATCACCGAAGAGTGGTTCGAAAAGATATACGGCCAGGGCACCAAAGAAGTTCATATCAATTGAGGACTAAAAAATGACAGCTTATATATTTCGCAGAACTTTTTTTGATAGTTTTATTTTTGCTTACCTGAGTATGGTCTTATTAGTAGCTACATATCAGCCTTCTCCGGAAGAAATGCTGTTGCTTGGTAGAAACTTTATTCTATTTGTTTTCGCTATGATTATTGGGGCTGTCATCAGCGCGGGGTTGAATAAATCATCAAAGGCGAGGTTTCACACATTAGGCGAGAGTCTTTTTGAGCCGGCATATAAAAAAGCTACAAAGAATGAAGTGTCTTGGTATAAAACCGTTTCTGGTTGGCAGCTTGTTATTTTTTTGAGTGTGACCTTTGTGGTAGGCATCAATGTCACGAGATTTTCGCTGACGGAATTATTGAACGAGGATGGATTTGCGGGCGCAGTCCGGCTGTTTAAGGGGCTATTCTCGCCAAATTTTGAGATTTTACCTAAAGCTGTTCTGAATATTATAGAAACAATTTTTATGGCCTTTATGGCGACAACCTTGGCTATTCCTTTTGCTTTTGTACTTAGTTTTTTTTGCGCGCGCAATATTATGAAGGGACCTGTGGCTTATGGTATTTACATGTCACTTCGTACTTTCTTGAACTTCACTCGCGCCATTGAGGCCTTAATTTGGGCGATCATATTTTCAGTCTGGGTCGGAATTGGTCCTTTTGCCGGTATGCTTGCCTTGATGATTCACTCGGTTGCTTCTCTGGCAAAGCAATATTCGGAAATGGTCGAGACCGTGAGTGAAGGACCCATTGAGGGGATACAGTCCACAGGGGCGACAAAATTGCAGACAGTTTGGTTTGCAATTGTTCCTCAAGTGATCCTTCCGTATATCTCATTTACGGTCTATCGTTGGGATATCAACGTGCGCATGGCTACCATTATCGGCCTTGTCGGCGGCGGCGGAATTGGCACAATGTTGATTCAATATCAGGGGCAAGCGATGTGGTCTGAGGTTGGGTGCATTATTCTTGTGATCGCTATTGTTGTGTGGGCAATGGATCAGGCATCATCAGTTATTAGAGAGGCTTTGAAGTAATGGCGGTTATTGGAGTCTATAAATTGTTGATTCGTGAGGGTCATTTAGATAGCTACGGCCATGTCAATAATGCTACTTACCTGGCGATGTATGAAGAGGCGCGGTGGGAATTCGTCACCCAACGTGGGTATGGTTTTGACTACGTTCATCAGACTGGCCAGGGGCCAGTAATTTTAGAGGTAAATATAAAGTTCATGAAAGAACTTGGTTTGCGAGAAGAAATCACCATTACTACCGAGTTGTTAGATTACCCTAGTCGTATTGGTAAATTAAAGCAGCAAATGCTAAAGGCCGATGGGTCTGTGGCTAGTGAGGCAATTTTCACATTTGGTCTCTTTGATTTAAGGGCCCGCAAAATGATTTCTCCAACTCCAGAATGGAAGTCTGCAATCGGACTTGAGTAGTCCAGTTGTCCAAAACTTCTCCAATAATTCGAAAACCCATCCTTGGGCCTGTTGAGCAAATTGACACTTTTTTTGAACTTCGAATTCCAAAAATATCTGCTGAATTGAATCCTTAAGTCGGGTCTGGATCTCGCCGATAACTAAAGGTGAGAGGTGATTTTATGCAAACGCTTTTTTATGTCTCATTGAATGGTGGCCACGTAGGTCCTTACTCTGTTGATACAATTGTAAAAAAGATTGAAGATGGAGAACATCTTTGGACGGACTACGTGTTCTGCGAGGCCAAGGGCGATTGGACCGTTGTTATGGAGCATCCCAGTTTTTCGGATAGGTTTAAAAACTCCCCGGTTAAATCACCATCTCCGGTCAGCGAGTCCACAGTTATTTCTGCGCCGGCGCCAGCAAAACAAGACGAAAAGTTTAAAGAGAAGGCCTGGTACATTCTCAAAGAGGGCAATAACTACGGACCCTTCTCTAAATTAGAACTTGTACAAATGCTGCAAGAGAAAACTCTTTTTGAATACGACTATATTTGGCACACAAAACTCAACGCTTGGAAGCGAGTTGCAGAAATTGAGGAGTACTCTCCAGAGTCTATTCGGGCGATGAAAGAGTCGGGAGTGTCCGAGGTTGCCGAAGTGTTTTTTAGACGCCGTCACGCTCGAGCTTCTTATGGTTGTTCTTTGATAGTTCATAATAATAAAACTGTCTTTAAGGGGCGAAGTATGGAAATTAGCTCAGGCGGGGCAGGGATTTTGATCGACAATCCAAATTTACAGCCAGGTCAAAACCTCTTTTTGCATTTCCAGCCTGGCGATGGAGTTCCGCCGTTTAATGCAGTTTGTACAGTGGTTAGTAAACAAACGGTCAAAGACACTAAGAGCGCTTTTGATTCTGTAAAATATGGAGTCAAATTCACAAGCATTAGTCAGTCTGTTCGAGAGTCTATTCGACAGTTCACACAAAAGGCGGCCTGATGCGTTTTCTTTGCCTTGCGCTTGCAGCAGCACTTTCTCTGATGCAAATCGGTTGTGGCAATGGCGCCGCGACTTCTTTTGATATTGATTCGACCAGCGAAAACTTTGGTCAGAAGGTTCTGTACAATAACAAGGTCGATGTTATCATGCTCATCGATAACTCAACGAGTATGCAGCAACATCAAAATCGCCTCAGTCAGCAGATGCCAACACTTGTGTCTGTGCTTCAGAGTTTGAAAATGGACTATCATATCGCCGTTATCACCACGAGCATGGGGGCGGGCGGAGATGGCGGGCAGTTTAGAGGAAGTCCTGCCGTTCTGACAAATCAAACGCCAAATTTATCCGCGGCCTTGTCTCAGCGGGTTTTACAGGGCGAGGCAGGCAAAGACCTTGAAAGAGGCCTCGAGTCTCTTCAGACCGTCTTATCACCAGGATATCTGGCGACAGAAGGAGCTGGATTTTTTCGTGAGGATGCTTTGATGGCGGTCATTGCTTTGAGCGACGAAGATGACAGCAGCGCAGGCACTGCCAGTACTTATGCTAGTCTTTTAGAAAAGTTAAAACCGGCCGGAAAAGACGGTCGAAAATCTTGGATATTTAATTTTATAGGTGTTCTCGACAACTCTAGCCAGTGTCGTACTTTCAATGATTATTCGGCGCCAGGGACCAAATTTATGCAGCTTGCAGATATTTCTGGGGGTAATAAAGAATCTATTTGTACATCCAATCTTGCATCTGCAGTCACCAATATCAAGGCGCGGATCGTGCAAATTCTGACCGACTTCTATTTGGGTGAAAAACCCGTAGTGTCATCTATCAAAGTTTTAGTAAACGGAGCTTCGGTTCCGCAAAATGCGACCAATGGTTGGTCCTATGTTGAAGAGGGTGGAAAACACCTCGTGCGTTTCAATGGAGCGTCCATTCCGCCCGCAGACGCAGATATTCGTATTGATTACAAGCCTGCAGAAGCAAGGTGATTTGCAAGTTGGTAGTAATGACCCTTTCGAGTCATAAGTTCTTGGTGCGATCCTACCTCGACAATTTTTCCTTCATTTAAAACCACGATGCGATGGCACTCACGTACAGTTGAAAGTCTGTGCGCAATGATAATGCTTGTGCGGCTCTTTATTACCTCATGAGTGGCTCTTTGCAGGATCAATTCGCTCTCCGAGTCTATGTTGGCAGTGGCTTCATCCAAGATCAAGATATCAGGGTTAAAAGCGAGAATACGAGCAAAGGCGATCAGCTGACGCTCGCCGACAGACAGGTTGGCTCCTCGTTCTTCGACAGTGGATTGAAGGTTTCTTCCGCTCCGGCGAAGCAAATCTAAATAGCCTGTCTGCGCGAGTGCCTTTTCAACCTGCTTTTCATCGATTTTAGGGTCGCCAAGGTTAACATTCTCGGCGATAGTCCCGCGAAATATAAAGTTGTCCTGTTGAACAACTCCGATTCGGCAGCGAATCGAGTGCCGAGTGATTTCTTCAAGAGGCATATCGTCGACAAAAATAGTTTTTTCTGGCGCATCATAAAATCTTTGTAGCAGAGAAATAAAGGTGCTTTTGCCGCTCCCTGTGCGGCCCACGATAGCCACGGATTCTCCTGCAGCGATACTTAAATTGACGTCACGAAGAACGAGCGGAAGGTGGGGCTCATAGCAAAAGTTGAGATTGCGAATTTCGACATTGCCACGGATCGATGGAAGATCAACAGCATCGTCGATTTCATGCTCTGCGGGTTCATCAAGTAAAGTAAAGATTCGTTCAGCGCTGGTAAGAGAATTTTGAAATTGCTGATACTTATCTAAAATATCTCTCAAAGGCGGCATAAAGTCCTGGGCATTCATCAGAAAAGTAACGACAGCACCGATGGTTAAGCCATCCGCGAATTTCAACCACCCGCCAAAATACAGAGCGGAAGTGATCACGACACCTGTAAAACAGTTCATAATCGGAAACATTGTCGCAGAGGCTTTGACTGAATCCATATTGCTAGTTCGATAATCGTCAGAGAGGCTTTGAAAAAGAGCAAGATTTTTTGGTACTCGATTGTATAGTTGAACAACTTTTATGCCATTGAGATTTTCAGCTAAAAACGAGTTGATGTTCGATAGCTTTTTTTTCTGTTCTCGTAAAATACCGCGTATGCGATTGCTGAGCAGAATAGCCAGCCCAACAAAGATCGGCGAAAACAGTAAAGTTGCAATCGTTAGTTTGACTGAGATCAGGGACATGGCAATGACAATGGCGACAATATTTATAAAATTTATAAATATATTTATCACCCCATCGGTGAAAAGATCGCCCAGCGCGCTAATATCATTTGCGATGCGGGTTACGGTTCTGCCTGTCGGTGTTTTATTAAAATATTGCAGAGGGAGAGACTGGGTATGTCGAATTAAATCCTCGCGTAAATAGTAGAGGACTCGATTTCCTAAAATTTGGAACATATATGTCTGAGAAAAACTCAATACAGTTCTTGTAACCTCGAGAGCCAGATAGACTAAGGCCATCATTTTAAAAAGATGCAGATCTTTACCAATCACTCCTTGGTCAATAGCATAGCCAATTACGAAAGGTATAAAACGAGAAATTGCCGTTAAAATTAAAATTACTAAGATGACACCGATAAAAATCCAGGGATGCTTTCGGGTGTATGGCCAAAGCCGTTGGAACATTATGGGGTAGGTGACTTTGGTTTTAATGATATCTTCATTCATGAATCACCTCCTGACTTGACTGCACGCTGACAATTGTGCGGAAAGTGGGGCTAAAAGCCATGAGATCCGCAACGGAGCCTAGAGCCTCGATACAGCCATCTTTAAGCACGATAATGCGATCCGCACTTTTTAATGAGCTCAGACGATGGGCGATCGTAAGTCGAGTTTGCCTGCTGGATTTTTTGGCCTTTGCAAGTTCTGTCTCAATCATCTTTTCGGTGCGTGTGTCGACTGCGCTTAAAGAATCATCGAGAATCAAAAATGGTGAGGTCAGAATCAAGCCGCGCGAAATACTGAGGCGCTGTTTTTGACCGCCGGAAAGATTTACGCCGCGCTCGCCTAATTGCGAGTTAAACTTTTCGGGGAGATTTTCTATTTCATCGCGAATATTAACAATATCTGTCATGCGTGTGACTGCCGCGTATTCTGGCTCTTGTTCGAGTCCGTAGCCAATATTTCGAGTCACGGTTTCGCTGAAGAGAAAAACCTCTTGAGTAACTAGGACCATGTTTTCGCGCAGGCTCTTAAGTGTGTACGCTTCGATCGGCTTGTCATTAATTAAAATCTGTCCCTCGCGGATAGGGTACAAACGAAGAATCAGGCTGACGATGGTGCTTTTGCCGGATCCTACTTGTCCCATAAGCCCGACATGTTCCCCAGAGTTAATTTTAAACGAAATGTCTTTGATGGCATAGATATCAACGCCAGGATATTTAAAGGATACATTTTTGAATTCGAGAGTTTGAAAGCTTTGCAGTTCGAGCGATCCCGTGTCGGGAATGTCTGTTTCTTGGTCGACCACTTTTTGAATTCGACTCAAAGAGGCTTTGCCTTTTTCGTAGTAGGAAAAGCCAAGTCCTAGGGCTGTCACTGGCCAAACCATTTTTTGAATATAACGATGGAAGGCAACAAAGGTTCCAACACTTACAGCTCCTGTATAAAGGTCGTCGGCTGCAATAAAAAATAGGATAACGGAACCGCTAGTCACGCCAAACTCCATGACCGGCATAAAAAGGGAGTCGATTAGGGCCACCTTGTTATTTGCCTTTTCGAGTTTGCGGCTGGCCTGACAAAATAAATCGGTGCGGTGGTCCTCTTGAGCGTAGGATTTGACCACCCGAATTCCACCAATAGTTTCTTGAGTTACACCTGTGAGTTCCGAAAAACGATCCTGAGCGACCTTATAGTTGGCATGAATGAGCTTCATCACTTTGTTGATAAGAAATGGGACGAGAGGTAAAAAAATCAAAGTCTGCCAGGTCCAAGTAAAGTTTATCGAGAACATGATGGGCAGAATAATAGCGAGATAGATCACACCATCTAAAAATATGAGAAGGCCGTGGCCAATCGCTTGCCTAAAAGAGGAAACATCATTTGTTATAACACTCATGAGTTCGCCCACTGGATTTTTGTGAAAGAAGCTTGGGCCTAAAGTTGTGAAGTGTTTAAAGATGCGGATCCGCATATTTTCCATAGCATAGGTGTGAAAGCGCCCGAAGTTTCGGCGCCAAGCATAGCGAAAAACACCGAGCGTGGTGAGGGCCGCTATTAGCAAGAGGCTTGTTCGCCCCAACTCACCGAGGGGTTGCTGTTTTTCTATTTGATCGATTCCAACTTTAATAAGAAGAGGATAGAGGCCATCCAATGAGTTTGTGACAATAAGAAGAGAAATTCCCAAGAAAAAAGCTCTGGGCTGGTATCGTATGTAATACAGCAGTGGGTTCTTAAAAACAGAGGAATTATCAGTCATAGAGGTGCCATTCTAGCAAAAAAAAGAGGGATAGAACACTCTATCCCTCTTTTTGAATCCTAATTATTAGAGCTTAATAATGCATGAGGGCGTTAACATCCAATCGTCCCTCGGTAACTAACTTTCCAGTTGCAGCTGGAATTTTTTTAGCAGAGCCCAAGATTGCCGCTTTGACTTCTCTCCAAGTTTTATTGGGGTAGGCCGACCAATAAAGAGCGGCTGCGCCCGCAACATGTGGAGTTGCCATAGATGTTCCATCCCAAGTCGCATGAAGGCCAAATTTATCAATTACAGTATCTGTATATCCGCTACCAACGACAGTTGAATATACCTTCACCCCAGGAGCTCCAATATGAACCGTTTTGGCGCCCCAGTTAGAGAAGGAGCCAAAATTGTTATTCACGTCCAGCGCTGCCACAGAAATAATATTTTCGTGGGGATAAGTTGCAGGATAAGAGGGATTTTTGTCCGTATCGTTGCTGTATCCAACGCCTTGGTGGCCATTGCCAGCAGCTGCGATGAATAAAACACCCTGATCCTGTGCATATTGAACAGCATCGCGCAGGGCTTGATTGCTTTGGCCATCGGCTGGGTCTTCACCTTCGGAGCCCCAAGAGTTCGACATAACTTTTGCGCCATTATCAACAGCATATCGAATTGCCTTGATGGCATCCGCGGTTGTTCCCTGACCCTTATCAGAGATAAAACGTAGAGACATAATTTTTACGTTTGGAGCAACTCCCGCAATACCTTTGCCATTGTCGCTTCGAGCGGCAACGTTTCCAGCACAGTGTGTGCCGTGACCAGGGTTCCCGCCGGTCAACAACTGAAGGGGCTCTACCGCCAAGTCGTAGGGCTTGTTGTCATTTGTGACAAAGTCCCAACCAATGACGTCGTCCACATAGCCATTTTTGTCGTCATCAATTCCGTTATTAGGAATTTCTTTTGCATTCCTCCAAAGATTTGGAAGCAGGTCCTCGTGAGTATAATCAACGCCTGTGTCGATTACAGCGACGATCATATTGGGAGATCCTTTTGTGATCTTCCACGCATCTTGAACGTCGATGTTAGCCATTCCCCACTGATTGCTAACAAGGGGGTCGACGCCAGCGCCCTGCGGCGGCGCATCAGGAATAGCGGGGTTGTCATTATATTTTGGATCTTTTGCTGTAGCTTGCGCCTGGCGAGATAGCATTTTCATGACAGCAGCGCGGCGAAGTGGATCTTGAATGCTGTAGTCCTCAAGAAGATGAATGGGATAGTTTGCCTGAACGTATTCAATGGCTGAATTTTGCGAAAGAAGCTGTTTGTTGAAAAGGCGATTTCCACCCACCACTCGGATCCATTGGTCATTGAGCTGCTCAACTCTTGAGCCTCTGCCTTCAAATTGGGCAAACATTTGCATACCGTAGGTATGTCCTGGCGCCAACTTGATCAAAAGATCTTGCTTGTTTTCCTTTGGAGCCGCTTGCGCGCTCATCGTCAGGCTCAACGCTGCTGTCAAAATGTGCAATAACATGAATTCCCCCTTCTCATGTCGTTAACTCAATAGCTAGACCATCGTAGGTCATCGAAGCTAACATTCTAGAAACAAGGTTCCATCGTATGCAAATGTAAATGCGCCTCAG
>JAMIQD010000037.1:0-3536 GCA_035914755.1 Pseudobdellovibrionaceae bacterium
TTTAAAGTGCGACAAAGCCCGTATTAATCTGCGCAGCAGGCAGGCAGAACTCAGCGGAAACGTAGAAATCGCCAGCGAGAAAACCACCGTTGGCGGCAACTCAGCTATCTTGGACTATGAAAACAACACCGGCATTATATATAACGGATATGTCAAATCAGGTCCTGTGGTTTTTTCTGGAGCCATTTTGCAAAAAGCTAGTGAAAACGAGTATTATGTTTCAAATGCGGATTACACCACCTGCGTTAACTGCCCTGCCACATGGGGGTTTTCTGGAAGTCACATTCGGGCTGAGCTAGGTGGTTATGCTTACATAAAAAACTCCTTTTTAAAAATTTACTCTATTCCTGTCTTTTGGCTTCCCTACTTGATGGTCCCACTCAAGAGCGATAGGCAATCAGGGCTGCTCACTCCTCGTTTTGAAACATCAGGTTCTGGAGGCTTGGCGATTTCAGAAAGCGTCTTTTGGGCAATCTCGCAAAGCACTGATGCAACATTTACTCTGACAAATTATGAAAAAAGAGGACTCAAATCACTCGGTGAATATCGCTACGTTTTAAGTGACACATCCTACGGAAATCTAAACACAGGCTTTCTTGTCGATAGAGTTTTCAAAAATGATAATCGTCTCACTGACTACCAAAATCCCAAAGAGAAGGGCACTGATATCAATCGTTGGTTCGCCAGGTACGAACACTTTTATGAGCTTCCCAATAACTATGTACAAAGAGCTCAAATTAACACTGCCAGTGATTTGCAATACCCGAAGGATTTCCCAGAAGAAACCTTGAATCATGGCGACTCTGCTATGGATAACCGCTTATCCCTCACCAAAAATAACTTCGACCATCATTACAGCATCGATAACTCCTACTACATCAATATGCTACAATCCAACCCCCTTGCTGGGAATAGCAACGCTATTCACCGCTTGCCAGAGCTCCGCTTTAGCCAAACAGATCAAAAGATCGCAAACTCACGGTTTCTTTATTCTCTCGATGTAGACTACGTTAATTTTGCAAGAGCCGGACAGGGTTTCGACAACATGGAGACCACCTCTGACAATATTCGTTATGTTTCTAATACCTGCAACAAACCAACCTTTGATACCAATGATCCAAACTGTAAACTCGAGCAGGACGGAGTTTTCGATCCCTCCAAGGATCTCTTAAGAACTGGACAGCGTCTGGATGTAAACGCCTCATTCTATCGTCCGATGCTTGTGGATAACTTTCTCGACATCATGCCGGGCATTTCCTACCGAGAAACTCATTATAGTTTCAACACTCTAGAGAACCCTTCCAACGTTCGTCGCTATGCCCGCCTTTTTGTTAGCACGAAGACCTCCATCAATCGTGTCTTCTCAAGTGACGAATCCTCGCGCTCTGACAAATATAAACATGAATTTCAACCAGAAGTCGTAGCCACTACAATCCCTTGGCTGAATCACCCTGCCCATCCATTTTTTGGCAGCGGAACCGAGGTCGATGGCACTTACTACTATACCGACACTGTTTCGGATGCCGACGTCTCAAGCCCCTACGGCATTCAATTCGACTACCGAGACCGTATTTACGATCGCGGCCTCGTAACCTTTGTTTTAAACAACAAACTTGTGCAAAAAAAATGGATAGGTGACCACCCGGCATACAAACAAATCGCCAGTCTTAAAATATTTCAATCTTATGACACTTATCAATCCAATCTACGTAATTCCACTCGCGACCCTTGGTCGGACATCACAACAATTTTGGACATGAGGCTAGATCGCTTTCAAACCTATACAACACTCAACTACTTTCCGACGCAAAAAGTGACGAATATCTCTTCACGAATCAGACTCAATAATGAGTATGGTCAATTCTTTCAGATTGCTCTCGCAAAAACGTATCCAATTGTCGCTGGAAATCCCTACGTGGACAAAAAAACTCTGATCGAGGATTATACCTTTGCTGCTGGATTTATTTCTGGTCATATCAATATCATGGGAAAGTTTACCTACAACGCCAACTGGCAACGCGAGAGTGAGAAAATCAAATCATGGGCTTACGTGGTGCAAATAAAACCACCAGGAGAATGCTGGATTATTAATATCACTCAGTATCTTCCAACGGATGGAGATACCAAAACCACCGCTGATTTTGTATTTAGTTTTGATGGAGTACCAAGGCCAGCTTTACCTCCAGAAACACTCGATCTCTATGGCTTCTAACAGGGGTTTTATATATTCTCGATTGTCAGAATTTTCTCGTTACGATCAACAAAGGCAAACATCAAGCGCATTCGCTTGTGAGTCCTGGCTTGTAAATAGAGGTAGGCTCGCTGCAAACGTTCTTTTTGTTTCTTAGACACCCTCACCTCAAGAAAATCAAAATGCGCCAAGGTTTTTACCTCAACAAGCCAAATTTCGGCTTGCGAACTTTCCACAATAATATCGATTTCTGCATAAACTGTGCGGAAGCGTCGTCTTAATATTTTAAATTTTTTTTCGATTAAATACTGGATAACAAGATCTTCAGCTTCGCACCCAAGCTGATGGGCTTTACAAAGAGATGTGTTCTTTGACTCCTGAAAAGGTCCTGCGGTGGTGGATGCATGGGCCGTACTGCTCAATACTTCTTTTGTGGATGGCTGTACTATAGCCTTTATGCGCTTCGAATCCATATTGTGGGTATTGAAGACTCAAGTCTTTCATCAATTGATCCCGAGTCACCTTGGCAACAATCGAAGCCGCAGAAATTAAAGCCACTCGCAAATCGCCTTTTACGACGGTGGTTTGTTCAAAGTTACAGGACATCTGTGGAATTTTCTGATTTCCATCAATTAAAAGATGCCCGTATTTTACCCCTAATTTTTCCACGGCGCGCTTCATTGCTAATAATGAAGCCTGAAGAATATTAAGTTCATCAATTTCTTCCACTGTAGCAAAGGCAATGCCCACCTGGTGATGCCGGAGAATTTCCTCAGCCAGTTGTTCGCGACGCTTTTCGGAGAGAAGTTTCGAATCAGTAACAAGATTCGACAAAATATCAGAATTGAAAGAGACCGCAGCAGCAAAGACGGGGCCTGCCAAACAACCTCTTCCGACTTCATCGACCCCAATCACTCTATGTGAGGGGTCCGAAGTAGAATAAGTTCGCCAATCAATTGGCTCAAAAGATTTCATTGAATAAATATAACTATTCAGCCGCAACAGCTGCATCTTTACTAGAAGACGCAAGCTCAGAATTGATCTTGGCAGCTTTACCCTCAAGACCTCTTAAGAAGTACAACTTAGAGCGACGAACTTTTCCGTGGCTGACGATTTCAACACGGTCTAGAGCCGGGCTAATGAACGGAAAAGTTCTCTCAACACCCACTCCCGCAGAAATTTTACGAACTGTGAAAGACTTTGCAACGCCGTTTCCTTGGATCTTTGTCACAATGCCCTTGTAAAGCTGAACTCGTTCTTTTTCGCCCTCTTTTACTTTTACATACACATTAACAGTGTCACCAGAGCTAAAAGGATTGATGCTTTTATTAGCTGCTTTCGCAGT
>JAMIQD010000038.1:0-3678 GCA_035914755.1 Pseudobdellovibrionaceae bacterium
TTTCAGGAGTCACTTCCACTTCGATATTTTGCGGAACAAATTTAACCTTCATTGCCAAACTCCAGGGACTCGCCCTATTTAACCACCACTTTTACGAATTTCTTTTTGCCGGCCTTGAGCACAAAGTTCTCGCCGGATTTTAAATCCCAGCGCAGTTTCGGATCAGTAAGTTTTTGCCCATCTCTCTGCACTCCGCCGCCCGAAATCAAGCGCCCTGCCTCGCCATTTGAGGTGGCAAGACCAGCTTTGACCATCAGAGCACAAACCCCGACTTGGTTTTCTGCAAATACCTCAAACTCAGGAATCTCATCTGGCAAACCCTTGTCGACAAAAATCCGATGAAACTCTTCTTCTGCCGCAGTTGCCGCAGCTTCGGAGTGAAATCTTTTAATTAAAAACTTCGCCAAATTAACTTTAACGTCCCTTGGGTGCTTGCGTTTTTCACCGACGTCCAGCCTTAATTGAGAAAGCGCCGCCGGACTGATGTCCGTCAAAAGCTCGTACCAGCGATACATGAGTTCATCAGACACCCTCATCGTCTTGCCAAACATCTCCTTAGGTGAGTCTACGACAGAAATATAATTGTCGAGGCTCTTCGACATCTTGTTAACGCCATCGATCCCCTCGAGAATCGGCATCGTCAGCACACACTGAGGCTCTATACCATAAGCGCCTTGAAGATCTCGGCCCACCAACAAATTAAACTTTTGATCCGTTCCGCCCAACTCAACATCAGACTTTAGCGCCACCGAATCGTAGCCCTGGGTCAGTGGGTATAAAAACTCATGAATAGCAATTGGGACTCCGCTCTTATAGCGTTTAGTGAAGTCATCCCGCTCAAGCATTCGCGCGACCGTGTACTGAGCCGACATTCTGATCATATCCGCTGGAGTCATTTTGTTGATCCAGGTCGAATTATAGACAATCTCTGTTTTTTCGGGATCGAGAATTTTAAAAATCTGTTTGGCGTAGGTCTTGGCGTTCTCGTCGATTTCTTCTCGAGTTAACATCGGACGAGTTGTATTTTTTCCGGAAGGATCCCCGATCATCGCCGTAAAATCACCAATTAAAAAATGAATATGATGTCCCAGCTCCTGAAAAGTTTTTAATTTATTAATCACCACGGTGTGACCAATATGAATATCAGGCCGTGTGGGATCCGCTCCAAACTTAATTCTTAAAGGCTGGTTTTTTTCTTTGCTGCGCTTGAGTTTTTTGAGCATTTCCTCGTCGTTGATAAACTCAGCAACACCAAATTTGATGCGTTCAAGTTGCTCCCGCGGATCTAAAAATGACATGTCTACCTCGCGTGCTCAACAGAGCGAGACTCCCGAACCACTGTCACCTTGACCTGACCCGAATTTGGAACCTCTCTCTCGATCTTGCGAGCGATATCGCGAGCGAGCATCAACGACTGATCATCAGTCACCTTCGAACTCTCAACCATCACCCGCACTTCTTTTCCAGCCTGAAGCGCAAAGGTCTTCAAAACTCCATCAAAGCTATTGCCAATACTTTCTAAATCCTCAAGGCGATGAATGTAGGCATCCATATGAGGCCGACGAGCACCGGGGCGAGTGCTCGACAAAATATTTGCCGCATGAATAATCCACGCAAGAACACTGGTAGGTTTTTCGTCGTCATGGTGAGCTCTAATCGCATGGCAAATTTCTTCGGATTCACCATATTTTTTGGCCCACTCAGAACCCACAATTGCATAGCTGCCCTCAGCAGTGTGCTCGATGGCTCTGCCGATCTCGTGCAGAATTCCAGCGCGCCGGGCTTGCTTGACATTAGCACCGAGCTCGCCAGCAAGAAGACCCGATATATAGGCGACTTCCATAGAGTGATTTAAGATATTTTGAGCATGCGTCGAACGATACTTCAGAGAGCCAATCAGTTTGATAAGTTCCGGATGAAGATTAAGAACTCCCAGCTCCATCACCACACGGTCGCCTTCTTCTTTGATGGACTTGGTGAGTTCTGATTTTTGTTTCTCCACGACCTCTTCGATACGGGCCGGATGCACGCGTCCATCTTCCATCAATTTTTCTATCGTGCGCTTTGCCAGCTCTCTTCGAACTGGGTCAAAGCCAGAAATCACCACCGCCTCAGGCGTATCATCAACGATCAAGTCCACACCACAAAGAGCCTCAAGCGTGCGAATATTTCGACCTTCGCGGCCGATGATTTTACCCTTCATCTCATCACTCGGAAGAGCCAAAACACTGACTGTTCTCTCTGACGTATATTCAGAGGCAAAGCGAGAGAGCGCTGTTGCAATCACGCGGCGGGCTTTTTTGTCGGCCTCTTTTTGAGCTTCTTCTTCTATCTGCGCGATCTTCTTGTTGGCCTCAGCTTTCGCCTCATCTTCCAGCGCAGAAATTAACTGACGACGAGCTTCTTCTGCAGTCATTGCCGCCACGGATTCAAGTTTTTGTTTAAGATCATGAACGTGACTATCGACTTTTTTCTCAAGATCCTTGATGCGATTTTCAGAGATGGCGACTTTTTCTTCGCGGTCCCGCAAAGAGTTTACATAGCGATCATTTTCTTCTATTTTTTGTTTGAACTGATCGTCAATCTCTTTGAGGCGGCGATCTAATTGTGCCTCTTTATTTTTCATTTGTGATTTTTGTTTGTGAATGTCCGTCTCGACGTTCTTGCGGGCTCTCACCTCAAAATCCTTCGACTTGGTCTCAGCGTCTTTTTTGAGCTTGGCCGCTTCGGACGTTGCCTTGTGAATGATGCGATCCGCCTCTACACGAGCTGACTTCTTTTTTGCTTCATCCTGAATTCGCTTCACAACGAAAACCGTCACCCCACCAAAAATCAAACCTAAAATGGATGCAATTACAAATTCCATAATTCAAAACTCCTACGAGCAAATAATATATTCTTCTTCTGTCACCAGGGCATCCACCCTGATGTCATGCTGTTCTTCTGGGATATCTTCATCCACCACTTGGCAGCTAAATCACACCCCAACCTTGGTCCCCGTGTAAGCTTCAAGGGCTCTATCATAAAACCCTCGCCCCTTGCCTAAACGATGACCTTTTTTATTAAATCCCAAACCCGGAAGCAAAACCCCATCAAGGTCCTCTAAATGCACCTTCTGAGAGTCTTCAGAAGGCTCCATCACACCAAAAGGGCCCTTAATAAAATTTTGCGAAATATAAAAAATCAGATGATCCGCCTCCATCCGTGGGTATGCCCATTGAATGTGAGGAGTCAGATGATAGATTGGACTGAGGTCTGGCTCTTGATTCAACGCCAAGTATCCCGCCCAAATTCCACTTTTGTCTTGAAGATAATCCCTTAAGTTTTCGCAAATCTGCTGATGGATCTGCACAGAAGACTGAGGAGCCTCTCTCTGTAAAAGATCCTTAAAATGATCGCGCCACCAGGCCTTATCGCCCGCCAGCTTCGTTTGATTGCGCAAACTCATCCACCGCTCCAGAAAACAAAACAGGATTAAACTGATTTGCTGAGCTTGGAATTTTCGAGATCCATCGAGAGCTTCAGTGCCTTTTCTTCAATTTTTTCCAGCTCGCGATGAGCTTTTCTTTTCAGAAGAATCAGTTCTTCCGCGACATTGAGCGCGGTTAAAACTGCGGCATTTTGAAAGGAACCATATTTGGTCACGGACATAGCTTGATTCATTTTATTATTCACAAA
>JAMIQD010000039.1:0-8746 GCA_035914755.1 Pseudobdellovibrionaceae bacterium
CATGCATGATGAGGATTCCCCAAATCATCTTTTGATCAAGGACCCGGATCACTGCCGGACGATTTGCGAACCCCAGTACAAATCACCATGTAATCATTTCTGTCCGGCCAGTGTTTATGAGATGGTTTCGTCTCAAAAGCATCAGGGACAATTTGATCTGCAGGTAAACTATACAAATTGTATTCACTGTAAGACTTGTGATATTAAGTGCCCGTTCGAAAACATCGAATGGACGGCGCCCGAAGGAGGCGGCGGCCCACAATACAGGGAAACGTAGCTCTTTTTTTAGATGAGCGTTTCCGGACAGGAGCGCTCTTATGCCAGAATTTTTCGCATCCACCCCCAAAGGTCTCGTAGAACCCCTCGAAAAAGAACTAACAGCTTTAGGTCTTCATGTTTTAGAAAGAACAGCTGGCGGAGTTTTTTTTGAAAGCAATTGGGAAGGGGCCTATAAGGCTAATTTGTGGTCCCGAACAGCCAGTCGAATTTTGAAACCTGTGTTGGAGTTTGTCGCCTATCAGCCGGAAGAACTGTACAATCAAATTCGCCGTCATGATTTTACGAAGTATATTAAGCCGAATCAAACGATCTGCATCGATGCGACAATTAAAGAATCGATGATGCATGACCAACGTTTTGTTGCCATGAAAGTTAAAGATGCTATCGTCGATCAGTTTCGTGATAAATTTGACGTCCGTCCTGACGTTGACAATATCAATCCCGATTTACGTATTCATGTTAGAGCCATGAAAAATCAATTTATGATTGCTTTGGATACATCTGGGGACAGTCTTTTTATGCGAGGATATCGCAAAGAAGTTGGGGACGCGCCGCTAAAAGAAAATCTTGCGGCTGGTTTGCTGCTGCTCTCTGAATGGGATCGCAAGAGCCCCTTAGTTGACTTGATGGTTGGCTCTGGGACCTTTTTAATAGAAGGGGCGATGATGGCCCTGAGAATTGCTCCGGGATTGCAGCGCAAACGTTTTGGTTTTCAGCGCTGGTTGAATTACGAAAAGGCTGTTTGGGAAAAATTGGTCGATGAAGCAATGGACCAAGAGCTCGAGGATTTGCCATTCAAACTTTATGGTTATGATGTTGATCGTCGAATTATCGTAATCGCCAAAGAGAATGCAAAAAGCGCGGGTGTTGACCATGTAATTGAGTTTAAGCGGGAGCCAGTTGCAACGGTTG
This sequence comes from Pseudobdellovibrionaceae bacterium, assembly GCA_035914755.1. Classification (GTDB taxonomy): domain Bacteria; phylum Bdellovibrionota; class Bdellovibrionia; order Bdellovibrionales; family Bdellovibrionaceae; genus JACMRP01. Next base: position 1,192 of record JAMIQD010000039.1, read on the forward strand.
CTCCCCCAGTAGAGGCTGGTCTGGTAATTGTAAATCCTCCTTACGGTGCTCGTATTGGCGATGAAGACAATCTTCGTGATGTGTATCGCGATTTAAGCTTTACTCTTAAGCACCGCTTTAAGGGATGGGATGCGTGGATTCTTTCTGGAAATAAGGATCTCATTGGTGACCTAAAATTAAAATCGACGCGAAAGCACTTTGTTTTTAATGGCAATATCGAATGTCGCTGGCTCAAATACTCGATGTTCTAGAGAGGCCTCATGCGATTCACAAAAAGATTAATCATAAGGCCATTGGACCGCGATGATTACGAGAATTGGCGTCAGGCATATTCGATTTTAAATCCCGCACGTAATGAATGGGATGAGAGCGCCTGGAAGGACAGTGAGCTCACAAAAGAAAAGTTTAAAAAGACACTTAGTCAGCAGCAGATGCTTCGGCAGCAGGATCGATTTTACTGCTACGGTATTTTTAGAAAAGATGACGGCGTGCTCATTGGCCATGTGGATTTGATGGATATCTCGAGAATGATGTTTCAGAACGCCTTTCTTGGATACCGGATTTTTAATAATTACTGGGGCCAAGGATATGCTTCTGAGGCCTGCCGTGCTGTTTTGGATGTTGCTTTTAAAGATTTAAAACTGCACCGAGTTGAGGCTGGAATCGCACCACTCAACAAAGCTTCGATTCGCGTTGCAAAAGCGATTGGTCTTCGTAAAGAGGGGCTGAGTTTGCGACGTCTTTTGGTGAGGGGGAGATGGACTGATTTGGTCTTGTTTGCAGGAGCCTGTGAGGATTTCGGCAGAAAGTATAAACCAGTCCGTTAGATTTTCTTAATCTAAAAAGGTTTGGCGATCGCAAGCCAAGCGGCCGTAGCGCCAAGGCCAGCAAAAAGAACGATCAGAGGCCAACCAATTTGACCCTTTCGTTTTGCCATAGAAACGGCAAGCCCCAACAACAGCCAAATTCCGATCTTTGCCCAAACCCAACCAGGAGTAGGGTCTGCCATCATTCCTAGTCGAGCCATCATCCCGAAGCCCGCAACGAGCATAAAGAGAAGGCCAGTTCCATGGGTGATAAAAGCCATTTTTTTTACTGGCCCCTGAAACGGAACTCCGGCCATCTTTAGCGCGAGCGCACTGCTAAGGCCTGAGAATAACAAAATAAGCCCGATCAAATGAAGAATTTTGTAGAACTCGTAGGGCATGGAAACTCCTTTTAGTCTTCTGAAAGATTCAGATGTTTGATGATTAGGCTCAGTTGTCTTCGCATTTTTGTCAAATGAGTCGTAGTTGCTAAGGTTTTAAGAGAGTCTTTGAGTGGCTGTAAAGGGTAGCCGCCATATTGACCCGCCTCAGTGATATCATTTGTGACTCCGGAGAGCCCAGCGACCATAACGTTGTCAGTGACTTCTATATGGTCTGACACGACGGAGCGTCCGCCGACAACAAAGTTTTTGCCCAGCTTGCTCGACCCGGCCATCATAAAGCCCGCAGCGATCAGGCTATTTTCTCCAATCTCGCAATTGTGGGCGATGTGGCAGAGGTTGTCGATTTTAGCTCCTGAATGAATATGAGTTTCTGTCATTGCTGCGCGATCAATGGCGCAATTAGCTCCGATCTCGACATGGTCGCCGATAATGACTCGGCCCAGCTGAGGGATTTTGACGGGGTGGGAGTTTTTTAGAGGAACAAAGCCGAAGCCGTCCGAGCCTACGGTGGTATGGGGGTGAATCTCGCAAAAGGAGCCAACTTCGCAATAGGCACCGATAAAAACCTGGGGATGAATAGTGGTGCTGCTGCCAATGTGGGCATGGGTTTCGATGACTGAGTTGGCGCCGATGATGGAGCCATCTCCTATGCGAACTTCGGAGCCAATAACGGCACTGGGGCCAACGATTACATTTTTACCGAGGCGAGCTGTGGGATGAATATAGCTTTTTGGGTGGATATGTTCCTCTTGTTGGAAACGCTGAATTTTTTTATCAAAAAGAGGGGCTATGGCAGCAATTGCCAACTGAATGTGTGGAGTTGAAAAAAAGCATGCATGAGATTTTTCGGGAATTTGGAGGGCCTTGTGGGCTACGACGATGGAGGCGTTTTGTTTCAACGCGGAATCCAATTGCTCTTGCTTGCTGGCGAAAACGAGTGCCTCTGCATTGGCGTGATTGGGGGGGAGAATTTTTAGAACTTTCGCCCCGAGTGGGCCTTGTACATAATCAAGAACTCCTCCTGGAATTTCATGGATTTGCTGTCCTGTGATCATAAGTGCCCCTTTTTTGGTGATGCCACGCATAAGAAAATCCTATAATTTTTTTGATGTCAAGACGACGGGTGATAGGATAAGTCTCCTTATGTTAAGAGAATTTGACCACTCCGAGATCTTCTTGAAATAAGTGAGGACAGTGTCGATGGCAAAGAAGGCTGCAAAAAAAGAAAGTACTAAAGCGAAGGTGCCCGCAAAGGCCCCTGCAAAACCAGCTGCGAAGGCGGCTCCAAAAGCGGCAGCTTCAAAAGTGAAGCCTGTTGCTAAAAAAGCAACGAAGGTTGAAAAGCCTGTGCTTGCCCCTAAGGCAAAGGCCGCGGCTCCTGTCGTCGCAATCGTCGCTAAAGCTGCGCCGGCGAAGGAAGAAAAGCCCCCGAAGGTTGCAAAAGCTGAGAAAAAAGCAAAGTCGGTGAAGTCAGGAAAAGCTGAGAAAAAACCTAAGGCCGACAAAGCGGGCTTGGGCGAAGAGCAAGGCAAGTGGGCTGACTTGTATCATAAATACAAATCAGAAAAACCTCAGGTTTATAACATGACTGCGCAATTCGAAGCGAACAAGCCGATTCAGCACAAAATTTTGGGTTGGGGCTTTGTTTTGTCGAATGAAAATGATCGCTTGGAAGTTCTCTTTGAGCAGGGGACTAAAATGCTCATTAGTAACTATAAATCTACTTAGCGAAAAATTTATTGCTTAGCTTCCAAAACTCACCTACATATTGAGGGGCATGGCAAAAGAAGATTTAGCTCAATTAGATGGTAAGGTAGTAGATGCTCTCGCTGGGGGCATTTATAAGGTTCAATTGGACAATACTGTGGAAATCTCCGCGAAGTTGTGTGGCAAAATGCGCCGATTCAACATTCGTGTTGTGGTGGGTGACCGCGTGACAGTCGGAGTGTCTCCGTATGACCCAACTCATGGCCTTATTATGTACCGTCACAAATAATTCATTTGATCTCTCTCATTCTCAAATCAAAATAAGAGGTATTAATTATGGATCAAGCTCTTCAGAGTTATCTATCTCGTATTATCCCTGGTGTCGCCGCCAAGTCTGCGCAGGCAGTAATTGAACTTGCTGGCGAAGGGGGAACTGTTCCGTTTATCGCCCGTTACCGGAAAGAAAAAACCGGGAATTTAGATGAAGTCCAAATACGTGCGGTTTTGGATGGTTTTGAAACATACAACGAAATTATTAAGCGAAAAGCTTTTTTAGTTAAAGAAATTGGTGAACAGAATAATCTTACGGCAGAAGTTAAAAAGCGTATCGATTTAGCCTGGGATCTCGGCGAGCTAGAGGAGATCTACAAGCCGTTTAAGAAAAAGAAAAAAACCAAAGCAACCATTGCCAGAGAAGCTGGCTTAGAGCCTCTGGCTGCCTGGATTTGGGAAATGGGTCACGGGACTATCCGTGATGAGTTGACTATGGAAATGAAGGCAAAGGCCTTTCTAAACCCAGCAGCTAAAATTGTGACATACGAAGAGGCTCTTAAGGGTGCTCAGGATATTTTAGTCGATAAAATTGCCAATGATGCGGAGCTCAGAGCTCGTGCCAGTAAAAACTATTTGGATAAGGGCCGTGTGATGGCCAAAGTTGCAAAAGGCTATAAGCAGCACTCTAAGTATGAGATGTACAAAGAGTTTGAGGAGCCAGTAAAGAGCTTACTCGAAACAAAAAGTTCTCACCGCTATATGGCGATGAGACGAGGATGGGAAGAAGAAGAGCTCTCCATTGACGTTAAGGGTGACGAAGAAGATCTTTTGAAGAGTTACATTGCCTTTGCGACAAAAAATCCCGACAACGCCATTGGGGACTACCTTGCACAATGCGCTCGATTGGCTTTAAACGTCTACGTTCTTCCGTCTGTGGTGAATGACATTCATCGATTGCTAAAAGAAAAATCTGACGAAGATGCGATTAAAGTTTTTGCTGAGAACGTACGTAAGCTTTTGCTTGCCTCACCTTATGGTCCTAAGTGCATCTTGGGTGTTGATCCGGGGCTGCGAACTGGCTGTAAGGTCGCCTTGATCGACAAAGGGGGGAATTTCATTTCCCACACGGTCCTTTATACTTTGGGGGACAATGCTGAAGAAAAGGCTCGAGGCTTGTTTAAAGAAGTTTTGAAGCAAATCCAAATTGAAGCCATTGCCGTTGGAAATGGCACTGCCGGGCGAGAAACAGAAGTTTTTCTGCGAAAAGTATTGAAAGATTTGGGCTCGAACATTCCCGTCATCATGGTGAACGAGTCTGGTGCGAGCGTGTACTCGGCGTCAGAGATTGCACGTCAGGAATTTCCAGATTTGGATTTGACGGTGAAGGGGGCAATTTCAATTGCTCGCCGTCTGCAGGATCCGTTGGCAGAGCTTGTGAAGGTGGATCCGAAGTCGATTGGAGTTGGACAATATCAGCATGATGTGAATCAATCAAACTTGAAGAAATCTCTTGAGGCGGTGGTCGAGTCCTGCGTGAACAATGTCGGAGTTGATTTAAACACGGCATCGGCGCCCCTATTGTCATTTGTGTCTGGCATTGGCCCTGCTCTTGCGAACAATATTGTTGAGCACCGAAAAACGAAGGGTTTGTTTACGGATCGCTCCGAGTTGATGAAGGTTCCTAAGTTTTCAACAAAAGTTTATGAGCAGGCCGCTGGGTTTTTGAGAATTCATGGTGGTAAGGTTGTTTTAGACAACACAGGAATTCATCCAGAACGTTACACAGCGGTTCGAGATATGGTTCATGAGCTCGGCTGCTCAATTCCTGAAGTTATCGGTGAAGGTGCAAAAAAGCTCTTGGCCTTAAGAACAAAGTGGGCAGCTTTGGTCGGTGAGTTTACTTTTGATGATATCGTGAAGGAATTAGAAAAACCTGGGCGTGACCCGCGGAATCCATTCAAGGTATTTCAATTCCGCGATGATATTTTTGAGGTCAAGGACCTTAAAGAGGGAATGATTTGCCCCGGCATCGTCACCAACGTTACAAATTTTGGAGCCTTTGTTGATATTGGTGTTCATCAAGATGGTTTGGTTCATATCAGCGCCCTCTCCAATAAGTTTGTTGATGATCCTCGGAAGGTGGTTAATCCAGGAGATCAAGTCAGCGTGAAAGTTTTGAAAATCGATTTGGAAAAAAACCAGATATCCTTGACGATGAGAATGGACGAGGCTCCGGAACACAAGGCTCCGAGGGAAATGCGTTCTGAACGGGGTCCGCAGCAAAGACCTGCGCAGGGCGGAGGCGGCAATAAGGCCGGAGGGGCGCGCCGGCCGCCATCTTCGCACCAACCACCTCAGCGCGAGGCAGGCGGAGACCGAGGCTCTCGGGATCGCAAGCCGCCAGGCAATCCATTTAATAATCCTTTTGCAGCACTATTAAACATTAATGAAAAAAAATAAGGGGAACACCATGGCAAAAAAGAAAAAAACAAACAAAAGCGCACGTCATAAGGCAAAACGAATTTCAAAAAAGAAACGAATGATTAAAGCCAAAAAGAAATAATAGTAAAGTCTAATTGGTTTTTAGTATTTGCTGTACGATTTGAGCAAATCCAGGCCCACCTTTTTTGTCTGCGACGTAGGTGGGTTTATTTTTTAGATCTGTAGAAAACTTTTGTATATTTGCCACAGCAAAAGAATGTGGAAAATATTGAAACATAGGTTCATCATTCGGGGAGTCGCCGGTGAAGGCGCAAACATCTCGCGCTTCATTTCCAGAGATATTAAATTCTTTCTCAAGTATTTTTAAAGTCATTGTGAGTTTATCGTAAGAGCCGAACCAACCGTTGACGTGGATAGAGCTGACTTTGGCCTGTGCGCCATTTTGCTCAAAGAGCGAAACAATCTTTTGCACTTCGGACTTTGAAAGAGCGGTGACGTCTTCACAAAAATCAATCGCCAGGTCCATGAGTCGACAAAATTGATCGCTCGCAAGGGCACAGCCGGGAACTTGTTCAAGGATAATTTTTTCGATTTTTTTAAGACGCAGTCTGTTCTCATCTTGAGTTTTTTGATCGAAGAAAAAGTGCCGGATCATTGATTTGTCATTATAGCGAAAGTAAAATCCGCCATTTTCTCCAACGATGCCGCTGACAGGCCACTGTCTCGCGATCATCTCACACCACCCAGCTGGGCGCCCGGTGATGGGAATAACGTGAATTCCGCGATGCTGAAGCAGCCAAAGGGCTTGGTAGGCCTCAGGACCAAGTCGGCCATCGTCGGTAAGGGTGTCGTCAATATCTGTTAGGAGAAATTTTATTTTGCCTGAAAAGTGCGAAATGTTTTTCATGTTTTAATTATAGTCGGAGCCATCTAGGAAGCGCAAAGTCAAAATTTATACTTGCGCACATCGAAAATAACACTCATGTTTTGTCTATATAATTAGTAGTGCCAGCGAATAAACTTGTAGTTCAAAAAGGGCGTAGAATAAAAATGGCAAAGAAACCAGCAGATGGGATCAAGTTAGTTGTTGTCGAGTCTCCCACCAAGGCGAAAACCATCCGGAAATTTCTGGGAAAGGATTACGTCGTTGAGTCCTGCATGGGGCATATTCGAGATTTGCCTCAATCGGCAAAAGATATTCCAGAAAAAGTAAAAAAAGAAAAGTGGGCCCAGCTGGGCGTTAATGTCGATAAAAACTTTGAGCCGCTTTACTGCATCCCAAAAGACAAAACAAAAGTCGTTAGAAACCTTAAAGATAAACTCGAGGAAGCCACAGAGTTGTATCTTGCGACGGACGAAGACCGCGAAGGAGAGAGCATCAGTTGGCACTTGCTAGAGGTATTAAAGCCCAAAGTTCCAACAAAACGGATGGTGTTTCATGAGATCACCAAGGATGCGATTCAGAAATCACTAAAAGACACAAGAGAGATTGATTTTAATTTAGTGAAGGCCCAAGAGGCCCGTCGTGTTCTTGATCGACTCGTTGGTTATACGATTTCTCCACTTTTGTGGAAGAAGGTGGCCTACGGGCTTTCTGCGGGCCGAGTGCAGTCAGTTGCAGTCCGTTTGATTGCAGAGCGGGAGCATGAGCGTATTCGTTTTAAGACGTCCAGTTATTGGGGAGCTTTGGCGTCTCTAAAGAAAGACGGAGTTGAGTTCGAAGCTCGTTTGCAAAATTTAAAAAACCAGAGAATCGCTACAGGAAAAGATTTTGATGGGACCACGGGAAAGCTTCTGGCTGGCAAAGATGTTCTTGTTCTGGATGAGACAAAAGCAAAAAGTCTGGTTCAGGGGGTCAAGGCAGGAGCCTGGACTGTTACTGAGGTTGAAGAAAAGCCCGCGACTCGGAGGCCGGCAGCTCCT
>JAMIQD010000040.1:0-7615 GCA_035914755.1 Pseudobdellovibrionaceae bacterium
GGGGATGTCATTTCCTAACTCTGTATCTGCCGGAAGAGTTTCATCTGGCACCTGACATTGAACCTCTGTCTTCTGAATTTGTGCGTGGACTTTAGAAAATTGTGTTTTTAATTTCTTTTTCAAGAAAGCCCGAGTCTCCGTCGTCTCATCTCCGAGCTCGAGAGCAGATAATAACGCCAATAACTCGTCGGAATTTTTAACCCCTTCTTTTTGCGGGGCTTCGTTTAAAAGAATATCAAATATTTCTGCAACTCCATCGTTTATAGTCTCGAGACTCTTTGAGGACAACGGACCCGCAGGTCCCTTGAGGTCTTTTGTGGCGACACCTAACCGCTCTTTTAAATCCTCAGACGAGGGAATATCTCTTTGCTCGATCAGATACTTATCAATGGCATTCCAGGTTCGACTCTCAAAATTTTCACAACCAATAGCTCCAGCAGCATCTTTCGCAGCTTGATCAATTTGTTCAAAATTTTTGGGAGCACAGGCCGTTGCTAAAAGTAACATCGATGTTGGGATTAGCAGGTGTCTTTTCATGCCTACTTATTCGGCAACTTTAAGTAAACTCCTTGAGCGCTTTTGCGAAAACCAGTCCTGAGTCGAGAGTCGCAGGCTTGACTTAAGGCCGTGCTAATCATTTACTGAAGAACATGAATGATAGATTTATAAAAACACAGGCGCTTTACTCTCTCATAGACTGGGAACCCTTTGTCTTACTCGCATGCTTAATCGCCATTGCGTGGATTTTTTATAAGTTTTTTCTAGGAGCAGCTTCACCTGAGCGGCATCAGAGTATTCGGCTTCAGTTTCGTCAGTTGTTTCGAAATTTTATAATTTTAACGATGCTCTTTATGCTTTACATGACCTTGCACACGTCCACAGGGGGGCCTCTTGCTGAGCTTTCGCGCATCACTCCCTACGTGGCGCTAATGTGTTTTATTTGGGGATCAATTGTATTTGTAAAGACCTGTCGGTTGATGGTTTTGCAATACTTGTTTTTAGGTTCAATGCGCGCCGGAGTTCCCCTCTTACTGGTGAATATCTTTTCACTTTTACTCTCGATTATCCTTTCGGTCTGGGGACTTTCTCAGGTTTTTGGTCTTGATCTTGGCCCCTTGATGGCGACCTCAGCTGCCTTTTCAATTGTGCTCGGCCTTGCGCTGCAGGACACCCTTGGAAATCTTTTTGCTGGAATTTCTTTGCAGATTGATAAGTCCTACGAGATTGGGGATTGGGTAGATATCACCCAAGGAGTTCAGAAAGCCGTAGGACAGGTTAAGGAAATCTCATGGCGATCAACAATAATCACAGGCTTTTCTGATGAAGAAATCACAATCCCCAATCGAACCATGGCAAATGCACAGATTTCTAATTTTTCTCCGGATGGACGCCCCATTGTTCGGAGTCAGCTGTTTCGGGTTCCCTTTGATTCTGACATCGAAAAAGCAAAGCAACTTATTGAAAAAGCCGTTGTAGAAATTTCAGATGTTCGAGGCACTCCAGCCCCGTTTGCCTACATCCAGGACTCCTCCGAAAGCTCGATTGTGATCAAAGTTATCTACTTTATTGATAATTTCGGCGGACAGTTTGGGGTGGGAGACAAGGTCCTGCGAAAAGGGATTGATGCTCTCAGAAAAAATGGTATAGAACTGGCTCACAATGTCCTCGAAATTCACTCAAAGAGAGCCGATGGAATTACAAGCAAGAGCACTTCCCAACTTTGAATCTCCCCTTGCCACTAAGGTTCGCAAACAGATTGTTCAAGCTTTGAATGACTTCAATATGATCGAGGATGGAGACAAGATTGCTGTTGCCGTCTCTGGAGGCAAGGATTCGAGTATTCTCGTTGCTCTTCTAAATGAAATTCGCAAACGTTCCGAACGAAAATTCACCATCGAAGCAATGCTCCTTGATCAAAAGCAACCAGGATTTGATGCAAGTCAATTTAAGCAGTGGATCGAATCCCTCGGAATCAAGCTCAACATCTTGGAAAAAGACACCTATCGCATTGTCAAAGAGAAGACTCCCGAAGGCTCAGTTTACTGCACTCTCTGTGCTAAGTTTCGCAGAGCTATTTTGTATGATTTTGCACATGACAATGGCTTTACAAAAATGGCGCTGGGGCATCACCGCGACGATTTGATCGAAACAACTTTGCTCAATTTGTTTTACATTGGCCAACTCGCAAGTATGCCTGCAAAACTCAAATCTGATGATGGCCGAAACATAGTAATTCGCCCCCTGGCCTATGTTTCCGAAAAAGACCTCCTGCAGCTCGCCAAGGAGTGGGCATTCCCAATCATTCCTTGCAATCTTTGTGGCTCTCAAGAGACTCTCAAACGTAAAAAAATGAAGAAGCTTATCTCCGACCTTGAAGTCGAAATCCCAAACATCGGAGCTTCAATTTTAAGCGCCCTCGGAAGCACTCAGCCCTCGCATCTTCTCGATCATAAGTTATGGGATTTTAAAAATCTCAAATAAAGGGCTCTGGCCCCAATATTGCTAAACCCGCCTGTAACCAGAGCGGAGCTTGCGTGAAATTAGTAACTATTCCTCTTTTATTACCACTTATAATGTTTATGGCTTGCACTAAAAGCTATCAAAATGAAGCCGAAGGTCCCTTTTGCGGTAGAGCAATCGTGGATGGGACCCTCGTGGCTGCAAATGACCCCTTTTCTAAGAAGGTGGCCCTTTTACTGGCCGACGACAGTAGCTGTACAGCCACCCCGATCAGCTCCAATGTTCTTTTGACCGCAGCCCACTGTGTTTATGGAAAAAAAGAAATGCATGTCGTTTTTGGTGACACTTTTCAGTGTCAGGTCTCCCCGAATGCGAACTTACAAACAAGAAAGGTCCTGACCTCACGAATTTATGAAAACTTTAATGAAGATATCTTTAAGAGCGCTGATTTAGCTAAAGTAAAAAATGACATCGCCCTTATCAAAATTGAGGGGAATGTGCCTAGCGACTTCTATATCAGCTCCCTTTATGATGGACGCAGCCGTATTGAGTCGGATGAGTTAATTCTTGTCGGTTATGGAGACTCTCGAGATAACTCAGATGAACCCCCTAGACTACGAAAGGTCAAAAAAAGCTTTTCCAAAACCCTCGTTCGAAGTTCAGAACAGCAACAGCTCATTCTCGAACAAAGAAGCAATGGTGGAATTTGCCTTGGGGACTCGGGTGGCCCTCAGTTTATCTTGGTTAATGGTGTCTATAAAATATTGGCAATCAACTCTGCCGTGAGTGGCCCGCAAAACTCCCCCTGTCACGGACAAGCCGTTCTTATGTACGGGCCTTATTTTTATGACTGGGTTGCGCAAACAACCCTCGAACTTCGCTAGTCTCCTCTACCTTGTCAGCACCCACAGAAGATGCTAGCCTCGTAAGCAATGATTGAAATCCTGTTTTATTTTTTTATATTTTTTGTAGCCGCTGGGCTGATCGCATTTCGTCCACTGTCTCGCCTTACCAAAATATCCATCTATTGGGAGATCGCAGCGGGGGCACTTTTAGTCATCTTTTTTATCTTCTCCCTTACAAACACTTACGTTACGCCTACGATCAGCGAAGAAGACTTAGCGAAAAAACCTTGTGGAACCGCGAGCCCTCAGGGGGCCTGTTATAGCCTAGAGAAGGATCTCTGCGAAAAGGCCTGGGCTAATGCAGAAGCCTCCTGCAAAGCCGAAGTCACTCAGCAAATGAAGGACCGCCCTTCGGCCATCATAGGCCCCGCAGTCAACCGCTGTAAGGCAAAAAAAGTGGACCAGTTTCTGCGATTCAATCGAACCAACACTGAGAGTCCTTTTTGCAAAGCTTATTTTGAATTTATTGAAGCTCGTTGAGAGAAAGAACCATTTCTAAAGAGATTGGTGATCCGTACAGGACTTGAACCTGTGACCTCTTCCATGTCAAGGAAACGCGCTACCAACTGCGCTAACGGATCATCTTAGAATGTCCTTTAGGATATAGCTCAGACCACCCGCTTGGACAATACTGAGCTAGTGATGACGTAACGTATCAATACAATTCGATGCGGTCATTTTCTTTAAAACCGGAGCCGGAGTGAATCACCGCAATTGCTCCGTCGTTTCCAAAGTAACTGACCACTTCCAAGGTCCCCTTCATGCGTCCGGGAACTTTGCCGATATGCCCGCCGGACTCAGGGTCGTAGACATCATCACCTTCATCTAAAACCTTAAGAATATCCCCAACCTGGATTCCAGAAACTCGTCCGACATTTAGATAAATACGATCCCCACTGAGGCCGGCAATTCGCCCCTCCCAAGAGACTTTGACGAGCGCAGCTGTCACCTGAGGGACAAATTCTAAAAAGGCGTCACGAATGATAGCTTCAATCAAAGCCGGATTATTAGTAACGGCCTTGTCTTTCTCGACCCGCTCGGCAACTCGAACTGTCGGCTCTTCTAAATTCACAGTTTTAACAGTATTGAAAACCTCTTGCCCCCCGCGGGCCTGCACGATGCGAATGCGAACAACCGCTTCAAATTCACTTTTCATCTGCCTGATGACACCCACGTTATCGGCTTTGCGAGAGACGCGAATGTCTATAATTTTTCCCTCTAGAACGGCATTTGCTCCCAAAGCCTGAGCCTGTTTGCCGATTTCTTTGAGGTCATACTCACCCTTTTCTACTAACTTTAGAGATTCTGGCTTCATATCTCTGCTGTCCACAGCCACGAGCTCTCCATTCCGATTCAGCTCTTTAATAAAAGAACTGCGCGCAGTGTCTCTCAGACTTGCGGGACGAGCTTCAGACGAGTCCAGAAAAGGTAGCACAATCAGTCTGTTTCGTGGACCACCGCCATCACCTTTTGTGATTGACGATCGATCCTTAACCTCGCGGCGAGAGACCGGAGAAGTGCGGTCGATCGTCTGGCAAGACAATAACAAAAGAAGAGAGGAGTATAAAAAAAATTTCATTCAAACCTACCTTTGAAGCTGCATAATCACTTCAGAATCTGATGAAGAACGAGAGATCCATTTTTTTCCATCAATTTCTAAATTACTGAGTTTTCCAGCGAAGTCTTTAGAGTTCATATTCGTATCAACTTCATAAACAATCCCCTCAGCAGAAATCAATCTTTCACGAATAGTTCTGATCTGAGGCAGCTGAGCTCGAAGTTTATCCTTGAAAGATTCTTGCTGATTTAAGGGAATTCGGCCTTGGAAGGACAAACGAATCACCGTCGACCCCACAGTTCCTCTCTGCCAGGCCTCGTAGACCTGTGAGGCTAAGTCCTGAGAGGTTCCGTCAATAACTTCGCGAAATTTTTTATCAGTAACAGCTTCAAAAATCCCCGCCTCGGTCTCAAAACGCCGCAAAACATCCGCGATGGGACGGCCATTGCTCACTTGCAGAGCATTCAATTTTATTTCGATCCGGTATCGATTTGAAGACTCGGGGCTCTTTGCAAATTGCACAGCGCCCTCAATCACCAAAGGAGCTCCGAAATACTGATTCATTAGCTGCATATCATCAAGACTCAAACGCTCATTTTGAATACTCGAGGGAACCTGGGGCCCAAGTGCGGCCGCCTTGATGAGATAAAAATTATATTTTTGAAAGGCCCCGCGAAGTGCGTTCTCAAAATGCCTATTTTCAGAAATTAAGAAAGACTTTCCATCGATGTCATGAGGCTTCCACCAACGATAAGACTTAAAGTCGACCTTATCCGTAAATGAAATTAAAGGCAAAACAACAGGGGCTGTGTCGTTTTCAACAAGTAAAGAGTTCTCTTGTAAAAGAGCCTTCAGATCCTTGAGTGAAACCTTCATCGTCACCGTCATTTTATAGGTATCTCCCTCTAAAACGAGCTCCCCCGGCTTTGAAAGCGGAACATAGCGATTTGATACGCGTTCAATTTTATTCTGTATAACAGTCTTATTTTTCAGATAACGATCATCACCAATCAGGTTTTTTATCAACTCCGATGAGATTTTCTTTGCCGCCTGTTCTTGAATATCCCTTCGCGCCCCCAGTGGCGTCTTTTCGTTGGAAGTTCCGGTAAATGCCTTCTCAATCAAGTCTGAGGACTGCGCAAAAACTCCTCCACTAAATACCAATAAAACGAAAAATATAAAAAACTTCTTCATGACTTGGTCCTTATGTTTTCAATTCAATAAAATCGGTTCTTCCAAACATCGAATGAATGTTCTCAAAAAACTCATTACTAATCCCCACCGCGATCGCCTCTTGCATTTCAAGCTGAACCTTGCGATTTACCTCAGCGAGGTTGATTTCGAGAGAAACATTCGTTCCCCCTGGAAAATCTCGCAAAACACTTTGCAGTCGCACATAGTCCTGCATCGGAATTCGGTCTAAATGAAAAACCAATCTCTTGGTTTTTTTTAATATATCTTCTAGCGGAGAAATAGACTCCACCATAATCTTAACAGATCCTTCTTCGGACTCGAGAGACCCGGCAATAAGAACTGGCTTTTCGTCCCGACAGGCGATTTCATTTCGAGCAAAAGCATCCGGAAAAATCACCAACTCGCAAACGCCAGACAAATCTTCGAGCTTGGCAAAGGCCATCCTCGTGCCTTTTTTGGTAATCAACTCACGCAAATCAGAAATGAGTCCTGCCACGACAACACGTCTTTTGTTGGCATCGCGTCCCCAACGATTTTCTTTAGTTTTTGCCACTGGCGCAGTTTGCGGCATTTCTTGCTTTGCAAAAATAGGCAGGTCACCGACTTTACAACTCGTCCAAAGGTCGGCTAGATTTTCAAAACCTTTCAATGGATGGTCGCTCAAATAGAAACCCAAAACTTCTTTTTCGTAGGCCAAAGAAGCCGAGCGGCTCCATGGTTTTGAAAACTCAAGTTTAACTTCACTTTCTTCGCTGGGCCCCAAATCAAAGAGAGATGTCTGTCCTAGCTCTCGATCTTTTCTCTTTCCTTCTGCACGATCCAAATAGGTCTGGTAATTTAACATCATTTGCGCGCGGTGAATTTTAAATTCATCAAAAGCGCCAGCTTTGATCAAACATTCGACAACTTTTTTATTTACACGACGCAAATCAATCGTATTAAAAAACTCATCGATGCTAGCAAACTTTTTTTCAGACAACTGATCGCGGGCTTCAATGATCGCTAAAACTGCGCTTTCACCGACTCCCTTGATTGCGCCAAGACCAAAGTAGACTTCGTCGCCATGGGCGCCAAAATGATAATCAGAAAAATTAACGCTGGGGGGTTTTACAGTGAGTCCGCGTTTGGCTGCATCCTTAGAGTACTTAACGATCTTATCCGTATCAGAAAGTTCTGTGCTAAGTAGCGCCGCAAAAAACTCTGTGGGATAATAACACTTCAGCCAAGCCGTCTGCATTGTGATAACCGAGTAAGCCGCCGCATGCGACTTATTAAAGCCGTAATCCGCAAACTTGTACATCAAGTCGAAAAGTTCATCAGAGGCTTTTTCGTCGTAGCCTTTTTTCTTGGCTCCTTCCATAAAACGAATGCGCTGCCGATCCATCTCTTCTTTGATTTTTTTACCCATTGCTCGGCGAAGCATGTCGGCTTCACCAAGCGAATAGCCGGCAATTTTCGAGGCGATCCCCATAACCTGCTCTTGATAGACCATGATCCC
>JAMIQD010000041.1:0-5970 GCA_035914755.1 Pseudobdellovibrionaceae bacterium
CCAATTATGCCCATCTGCTCGAACAAATTCTCAGGCTCACAAAAGTTGAATCCGTGGTCGTGACAGAAATTGGCGATCTTTTTCCGTTTCCAAAAAACGTTATCGTCAACTCTGTCGTCAAACATATAAAAAAAATGGTCCCCCCTTACAAACTCCCTCATGCCTATAGCTTCAAACAAGCTCTTGAGCTCGGAAAGGGCCGCAATACAAATCCAGTGCAATCGCAGCAGACGGATATCGCATTTTTACAATATACCGGAGGCACAACCGGAGTTTCAAAGGGTGCTGTCCTGACCCACGGAAATATCATCGCCAACATGCTGCAAATTTGCTACTGGATGACTCCCCTCTTAAAAGAGGGAAAAGAAATTTGTATTACACCTTTGCCAATGTACCATATCTTTTCTCTAACTGTAAACTGCTTGGCTTTTATGCGGTATGGGACTCAAAGTATTTTAATCACCAACCCCCGCGACCTCCCCGCTTTGATAAAAGATATGAAAAAACATCCCTTCACCCTTATGACGGGCGTCAACACTCTGTTCAATGGTCTCTTAAACCATCCTGATTTCTCAAAGCTGGACTTCTCGAAGGTAAAAATGAGCGTGGGGGGCGCGATGGCTTTGCAAAAATCTGTAGTCGAGCGCTGGCGAGCCGTCACCGGCGGAGTGCTCGTTGAAGGTTATGGCCTCACTGAGGCCTCTCCTGTGGTCTGCTGCAACCCTATCGATGGCAAAGATAGAGTTGGCACCATCGGCCTTCCTCTTCCGAGTACTGACATAAAGTTTGTAGATGACGACAATCAAGACGTTCCTCTTGGACAAGCCGGAGAGCTCTGCGTCCGAGGGCCTCAAGTGATGCAGGGATACTGGAATAGACAAGATGAAACGGACAAGGTCATGAAAGATGGCTGGCTGCATACCGGAGATATTGGCACTATCGACAACGATGGCTATGTAAAGATAGTTGATCGAAAAAAGGATATGATTTTAATCTCAGGCTTCAATGTCTATCCCAATGAAGTTGAAGATGCCATCGCCTCACACCCTGGAGTTCTCGAAGTCGCGGCCGTAGGGGTTCCTGACGACAGAACGGGAGAGGCCGTTAAGGTTTTTGTTGTCAAAAAGGATCCGAACTTAACTGAAGCCGATGTTACCAGTTATGCAAAAAAGAGCCTGACAAACTACAAAGTTCCTCACTTAGTAGAGTTTCGAACAGAACTGCCAAAAACAAATGTCGGCAAGATTCTACGCCGAGCCTTGCGAGAGATTCCAAAATAAAAAAAGCCCCTTACCGGGGCTTTTTTTATTGCGTCAATCTCTGAGCTAATAGCTTAGGCCTTCTTAGTCCAAGTCGCACACCAAGCGGAACCTTCAACCAACATATTAGGGAAGATTGTGCACTTTCCTACTTCTTTGCCGTTTTTGTCTCCGACCTTTGCGTAGAAGTTGCAATTCACGCATGTTTGCTTTTCAAATGCGACTCCGCCGCGTTCGATCTTTAAAGCCGCGTTCTTCACGTCAGCGTGCTTTAAAACATAAGTAACAGCAGCAGCCTGTCCTTTGCCAACCTCAACCATCGGAAGATTTAAGTCTCCACCGGCTGCGCCGCCTCCAGATCCACCCCTTCTTTTTTCTTCAGCAAAAACCTTCGAGCTAAAAAGAGCCGGTGCCACCACCGCAAGGCCTACAATAGAACCTAAATTCGCAAAAAATTGACGACGACTTGCTTTGTGATCCATTTGAAAATCCTCCTTCAAGTATCACGTTATGAATGTACGACTCAAGGCTGCGCCTTTTTCATTTAGTTTGCAAGTAGGTTTTTTCGTAAATTTATGAGCGACGATTCAAAAAATGCGCAACGACGAGGCAAACGCTTCCGACCAAAGTAAGTATGTCATTCCAACGAAGCTCGCTTCTGGAAGAAGGGCCTGCCAAAGATACCAACACCAAGGAAAGTCCCACCACACCAAGGGTAAAAATAAATTTATTCTTATGCCGCCGGTATCCATTCCAAAAGGCGTAAAGCCCTACTGGCACTATGAACAAAGCGATCATAAAATGAAAGGGCGAGTAGTGTATTGTATAGATCCAATACGGAAGACTTAAAGTCAGAAATGGAGTTAATACGCAATGCAGAGCGCAGGCTAAGGAGAGCATAATCCCCACCCGATCCCACTTTTTAACTTCGCCAATATTTTGCGGCTCGTCAGTGTTTAATTTCACCCCCCCTTTATGTTCCTAAATGCAAATAGCTGTCAACTGGACTTCAAGAGAAATATATTCACGGTTTAAGCAATAGACCCACCAAAAACTTCAGTCTACACTTTTAGAAACATCAAGGAGGAACCTCATGTATCGAATACTTCTCTCTCTAGCTCTTACCATAGGCTTTGCAAATCCAAGCTTCGCTGGCCCCGGGGGAGTTTACGGCAATGGCCCGTGTAAAAAAGACGCAGAGACGCTCTGTCCAGGTATAAAACCCGGAGATGGAGGCCTAGCAAAATGCCTCAAAGAAAATAAAGATAAACTGTCACCAGATTGTCTGGCCCAACACGAAAAAATGAAAGAAGCCATGACGGAGATGAAAGAAGCTTGCCATGATGACGTCCAGAAACTCTGCGCCGATGTGCATCCAGGCAAGGGCCGTATTATGAAATGCTTGAAAAGACAAAATGATCAGCTTTCCGAAGCCTGCAAGACCGAAATGAAAGAGAAAAAAGAAGCCTTCAAAAAAATGAAAAGGCAGTAGAATCTACAAACTACAAAAAAAGGAGGCTTTCGCCTCCTTTTTTATTTTGCAACCTCTTTAGTCGATCCCCCAAGTCGGCGCAGGATACGCCCGGTCCAGCGACGGAAATCATCAATGTAACCATAGGCCGCAGGAACCACCAGTAGCGTGAGCAAGGTCGAACTAATGAGACCACCGATAATGGCAACCCCCATCGACGTCCTCATCGCACTCGCCTCATTGAGTCCAATTGCTATTGGGATCATTCCTGCAATCAGCGCAAGAGATGTCATCAAAATCGGGCGCAAGCGCGTGCGACAGGCTTTTAACAGCGCCTGATGACGAGCCACGCCGGCTTCTTCCAACTGCCTCGTATAATCTACAAGAAGGATCGAGTTCTTCGCGACCACTCCAAGTAAAAGAACAATCCCAATCAAAGAGAAAATATCGATACTTTTACCAAAAACTAACAAGCCCAGCATCGCGCCGCACATTGCAAGAGGCAGAGCGAGCAAAATCGTAAATGGCGTAACGAAGCTTTCATAAAGCGAAGCAAGCACCAGATAGATGAATAGAACCCCTAAGAAGATTGCTAACAACATGCTGGAGATCAAATCCTGAAAATCTTCTGCCTGCCCCTGAAAACGATAGTCGACCCCCGGAGGCGGCGAAAGCTCATTTTTAAGAATACTTTGAACCTCGGTTGTAATTGTTCCGAGCGAGCCATTCGCCCCAAGGTTTGCCGACAAATTAATAAATCGACTTTTATTCTGGCGATTGATCTGTGAGTAGCCCGTCCTATCTTCAGCCTTCGCAATTCGCTGAAGTGGAATCATATTGAAGTTCTGATTCGGAACAAAAGTGGTATCAAATTGTTCACGCAGGTCTCGGTACTGGGGCTCTAGACGGACCCTGACTTTGTATTCAATTCCGTTTTCTCGGTAAACAGCCGCCTCAGCCCCTTCTGTTCGATTGCGAAGTTCCGCCCCCGCAGTCACTGTTGAAACTCCCAAAGACTCGGATTTCTTGCGATCAAAAGCCACATGAAACTCAGGCTTCCCTGCGCGAAAGTTTGTATCCACATCGACAAGACCTGGGATCTTCTGAAGCCTCGTCTTCAACTTATTCGCATAAGAACTTACAACCTCTAGATCATCCCCGGTAATATTTAAGTTGAAGGGCTTTTGACCGCTACCAACCGCATCAATATCCCCAATCTCAACGATCGCATCTTTCTCGAAGGTCTTGAACAACTCGCGAAACTTAGACTTCGTTTGCGTGGTACTCATCGTGCGCTTTTTTCGCTCAACTAAGCGCACAAATAAATAAGCCTTATTCGCCTCGTTGTTCGCGGACCCCACTGTCGTTAAAACCATCTCTGCCGATGGGTCTGCGTTCAAAAGCTTTTCAATATTTTTTGTAAAGTCTGAAGTCCCTTGCAGAGAAGTTCCAACAGGCATCTCGATATTGATAGCAAACTCGCCATTATCCGCCGCCGGTAAAAAAGTTTTTGGTATCAATGCTGTTAGCGCCATGCAAGCTGCAAAAATAACCGTTGCCATAAAAAGAACCGTCTTTGGAAACTCCAAGGTCTTTTTCAAAAGGCTCTCGTACCAATCTTCGAGTTTTGTTTGCAATCGATCAAAAGCATTTAACATGCGTCCGATCGGGCCCTTTCCCTTTTGATGCTCAACCGGTGATGCCATGTAGGCAGAAAGCATCGGGGCTACGGTAAAAGCGTCAAATAAGGAGATCAACATTGTAAAGACAATGGTCAAACCAAACTGCTTAAAAAACTGACCAATGATCCCCTGCAAAAACGAAATCGGCCCGAAAACCGCAATCACGACAAGTGTGGTCGCAATGACGGCTTGAGCAACCTCTGCTGTTCCTTCTATTGCCGCTCTTTTGGGATCTTTCCCCATTTCCATATGACGAAAGATATTTTCTCGGACCACAATCGCATCATCGATCAACAAGCCCACAGCAAGAGACAATGCTAAAAGCGTCATCATGTTGATAGAAAAGCCCATCGTGTACATCACGATAAATCCCCCAAGAAGAGAATTGGGTAAAGCCATGCCGGTGATAAAAGTAGACCGGCCAGAGCCTAAGAACAAAAATACAACTAACACACAAAGAATAACTCCGATCAAAATGGATTCGTAGACATCAGCCACATTCAAACGAATGGGTCGTGACATGTCTCGAACCACCTGAACTTTGGCATCGATTTTTTTTTCTTTTAAAAATAGATTCACTTTTTCAAGGCTCTTTTTTACAGCGTCTGTCACCGCTACGGTATTCGAACCCGATTGCTTATAGACCTGCAAAAGCAGAGCTGGCTCCCCCTTTATCGAAGCCATGCTTTTTTGATCTTCAAGCCCCCTCTCGATTCGTGCGACATCTTTCAAGAGCACCGCCCGGTCCGACCCAATAAAACTCACATTGACATTCTTGATTTCGTCAATCGAAGAGAATTCTCCGTTTGTTCGCATTACCAATTCATTCTTAGTATTCTCAACTTTTCCGATCGGTATGTCTTTCGAAGTCTCTTCGATTCTCCGAGAAATCTGAATCATCGAAATCTGCCTGTCCTGAATTGCTTTTTTATCAACCAGAACATGAACTTCGGTTTTGCGACCGCCGACAACCTTTACCTGACCAATATCATTTAATCGCTCGAACTGTGGCTTGATCATTTCATTTGCCACGTCGTAGGCCTCACCCGTTGGCAAAGAAGACGTTACTGCCAAAGTGATAATTGGCTGGTCCGCAGGATCAAATCGGCGAATCACAGGCTCGTAAATATCACTAGGCAGAGCCCTGCGAATATTGCCAATTCGATTTCGAACCTGCTGTTCTGCCTCTTTAATATCTGTCCCCAAACGAAACTCTAAAATAATCATAGCGACTGAATCAAGGTTGTTAGAGGTCATCGCCTTTAGACCTGATAAACTTCCGAGCTCATCTTCAATGATTTTTGAGACTTGCTTTTCTATATCGACAGGAGAGGCCCCCGGATATGTCACCTGAATTGCGACAATCGGAAACGTAACATCCGGAAATAAATCCACAGGCATTTTCAACAAACTGATCACACCCAAAATAAGCATGAGAGCCACAATACAAAGAATAAAAATGGGTCTTTTGATAGAAAGTTCTGATAAGTTCATAATTATTTCACCTAGTTCTGTTGATTCAATCTAACAAACAAACGACTTTGAGCTTCGATCTTTC
>JAMIQD010000042.1:0-32274 GCA_035914755.1 Pseudobdellovibrionaceae bacterium
GAGGGCGAGGGCGCCGGAATAAAATCCTGCACCCTTTTGATCGAAGGCCTCTATGCTTATGGTTATCTTAAAGCTGAGTCGGGAGTGCATCGTTTGGTGCGAATTTCGCCCTTTGACTCCAATGCGCGAAGGCATACGTCATTTGCATCTGTCTTTGCTTGGCCAGAGGTAGACGACGATATCAATATTGAGATTCGCCCAGACGATCTCAAGGTTGAAACGTTTAGATCCAGCGGCGCAGGCGGTCAGCATGTCAACAAAACTGACTCCGCCGTGCGCATGTACCACTTGCCTTCGGGGATTATCGTTTCTTGTCAGACTCAGCGAAGTCAGATTCAAAATCGCGAGAAGGCCCTCAAGATGCTCAAGGCCGCACTTTACGAAAAAGAAGTTGAGAAAAGAAACGCCGAAAAAGACGCCATGAACTCACAGAAGAAAGCGAATGAGTGGGGATCTCAGATTCGTTCTTATGTGATGCATCCCTATCAGTTGGTCAAGGATCATCGAACCGAGTTTGAAACCAATCAAGTCGATGACATCATGGACGGCGATCTCGACGGATTTATTATGTCTTATCTGAAGACTTACTTGCCGCCTGCAAATACTCCAGAAGTGGTTATAAAATAGATGAAACAGCTGATCTGGATTGCCTCGCGACTGCTCTTCTCTAAAAGAACTTTGTTCGGAGGCTCTGCTGTGCTCTCGCTCATAGGTCTTATTTTAGGAGTAGGAGCCCTAGTTGCATCGATGGCTGTGGTGAGTGGATTTGAAGCCTCTTTGCGTTCTGCCATGGCAGATGTGACAGGGCATGTGCAAATTATCAAAAGGCCGATGTTAAGTGAACCCTGGCAAGAGATTGAGAGTGAGATCCGCAAAAGCGAACCCACTTTGATTGCTGCCGTACGGTTTCTTCGCACCGAAGCTGTGCTCGCCCATCAAGGAGTGGTCTCTGGTGTCATGATTCAAGGGGTTGATGAGGAGAGAGCGCAAGAGGTCCTTAATTTTTCATCACGCTTGGTGGTTGGCGAATTAAACTTAAAGCCAAATGGAGATAAAACTCCGGCTCTTATCGGCAAGCGCATTGCCAGTCGATTGGGACTGAAGGTGGGTGATTTGTTTCGGGTGGTGATGCCGGTTCCAGATGCCGTTGACCCGGGGAGATTCGAAAGACGTATTGTGGAGTTTCAAGTTCGCGGCGTCTTGGATATGGGCAAGAACGATTGGAACGAGCGCATGATTATTACCACTCTAGAGGCGGCGCAAAAATTGGTGCAAGTAGGTGATCGTTACAGTGGTTTGTTGCTGAAGTTTCAAGATATTAACTATGCGCGCACGGCTGCTTTTCATCTGAGTCAGAGCTTGGGGCCGGGCTATCTGGTCTACGATTGGCGAGACCTGAACGAAAATCTTTTTGAGGCTGTTAACATTGAGCGTGTCGTAATTTTTATGGTGATTCTAATTATTGTCATAGTCGCGGCATTCAATGTGGCGAGCACTTTGTTTGTCAACGTCGTGCAGAGGTATGCCGATATAGCTATTTTAAAAACTCTGGGCTTAACAAAAAAAAGTATTTTAAAAATGTTCAGCTTTCAGGGGCTCTTTATGGGGGCAATCGGTGTGATTTTCGGCAGTATTTTCGGGCTCATTCTCTGCGTGTTATTTTCGATCATTCAAGCCACGATGGGAGTTTTGTCTGGGGCCGTTTATCGTATTGACTCGATCCAGCCCGAACTGCGTTTTGTTGATTGGATTGCCATTGCGGCCGTTACAATGCTGATCAGTTTCTTTGCGACCTTAGCTCCGGCACTCAGGGGTTCTCGGCTCAACCCCGTGGAGGGACTCAAGTATGGTTGATATTCACACGCCTCTGATCTGCGCGGACTCCATCGTGAAATCCTATCCTCAAGGCGACGGTGGGGAATTGCAAATTCTGCGGGGGCTTTCGTTAGATGTTCACGAAGGTGAGGCTCTTTGTATTTTGGGATCTTCGGGAGCGGGCAAAAGCACCTTCCTGCAGATTCTAGGGACTTTGGATCGCCCACAAAGCGGGCATCTTTTGTTTCATGGTCGTGATTTGCTTCGGATGAGTGATGATGAGCTCGCTCTTTTTCGCAACGAGATGATGGGCTTTGTTTTTCAGTTTCATCATTTGCTTGCTGAGTTTAATGCCTTAGAGAATGTGATGATCCCTTGCCGAATTGCAGGGCAGTCGGTGCGCGAGGCAAAGGGGCGTGCTACAGAACTTTTATATCAAATGGGTTTGGGAGAACGTTTGAGTCACTACCCCTCTCAGCTCAGTGGTGGCGAGCTGCAGCGTGTGGCGATTGCCAGAGCGTTAGTTCGTCGTCCCAAGGTTTTGTTTGCAGACGAGCCTACGGGAAATCTTGATATGCAAAACAGTCAGCGCATACAGGATTTATTTTTTGAACTCAAAGAACATTTTGGCTTGGCTCTTGTGGTGGTGACTCACGACTTGGTTTTTGCTCAAAAATTCCCCAAAATTTTACGGATGAAAGATGGCCAGTGGGCCTAATGTTTGACAAGGCTTTGGTCTTGGGCTACGCTTTCCTTTTATTTTTCTAAGTGCTCAAAATTTCTGGGGAAAAAGGAAGATCAACATTGTCACCTCATAGCAAAATTCTTTTTTCGAACGTTTCTTCTCGCTTTTGTTGCAGGTTCTTTTTTGTCTTTATGTTTTTTTGGGCACAGCAAGGTTACTCTCAGTCAACTCCCGTGAAGAAGAAAGCATCACCAGCTAAAGCAAGCGTCGGCAGACTAAAGCAAGAGCTGCGAGTTGTTGCGATCGATGCCGCAGGCATGAAAAAGCTAGAAAAAGACGCCATCGTCAACCGTTTGGTGACTAAGGTGGGGCAGGCCTACTCTGAGTCGCAAATTCGCGAGGATGTTTTAGCGCTGTTTAAGAGCGGTTACTTTGTAAATGTAGAGGTGGATCGCGAGGTCAAAGGGAACGAGGTTCGTTTGACTTACCGAGTGACGGAAAAGCCATCGATTGTCGAGATCGTCTACGAGGGCAACTCTGAAGTTAAAAGCGAAGATCTAGCAGAGGCGGCAGGGATCAAGCCTTATGAGATCTTGAATATGGCAAAAGTAAAAGAAGCCACCGAGAAAATCCAGAAGCTCTATGAAGACAAAGGGTTTTTTCTTGCCAAGGTGGAGCCTGCGGTTGAGGACGTTAAAAAAGACGAGTCCGCTCGTCTGGTCTTCAAGATCAAAGAAAACGACAAAGTGAAGGTTAAAAAAATCACTATATTAGGGGCTAAGAAAATTTCTGACTCAACTCTTAAGGGCAATATGCTCACGAAAGAGGGCGGATTTTTCTCGTTTATGAGTGGATCTGGGGCCTACAAGCAAGAGGCTTTTGACCGAGATGTCCAAGCCCTGCGCTATGTTTATTATAATCAGGGTTATATTCAGGCAAAAATTGATCGCCCTCAAGTTAACGTGACTCCGGATAAAAAAAGCATTTACATTGCCTTTCGTGTAGATGAAGGGGAGCAGTATTCCGTTGGGGAGATTGATTTTGGCGGCGACGTTTTGTTTCCGAAGCAAGAGCTCGCTGAGACCATCAAGCTCACGCCGGGAAATATTTTCGCCTATGATGTGCTGTACAAAGATCTGAGCGACCTTCAGGCTAAGTACGGAGATCTCGGTTACGCCTTCGCCAACGTGATTCCTCGCACTCGCATAAACGACAAAGACCTCAAGGTCGATTTGCTTTTTGAGTTCGACAAGGGCAACAAGGTTTATTTTGGAGATATCAATGTTGTAGGAAACTCGAAGACCCGTGACAAAGTGGTCCGCCGCGAGCTTAAAGTCCGAGAGGGAGAGCTCTACAATGAAACCCGCCGTCGCCAATCTCTTGAAAATGTTCAGCGTCTCGGTTTTTTTGATGAGGTGAATTTTAAGACGTCCACCTCTCCGGAGAAGCCCGATGTTCTAAATATGGATATCGTGGTCAAAGAACGTAACACCGGACAAATTCAGTTGGGCGCTGGTTATGGCAGCGTGACTGGATTTACTTTGCAGGGCTCGGTTAATCAGACAAACTTTTTGGGCAAGGGGCAGAACCTCGGGGCCTCGCTCAATATCAGCGATACTGGAAGTTACTATAATTTCACATTCACAGAGCCTTACTTTCAAGATACTCAGTGGTCTCTAGGGACTGAGTTGTATCAAAGTGCGGATAATGGACGAGCGGACTACGACGAAAAACGAGCAGGTGGATCTGTCAGTTTGGGGCACCCTTTAGGTGAGGATTGGCGAGGCACTCTTCGTTATAAGTTAGACAAGACAAGTTTGACGGCGGTCAACGATCAGACCGGCACCCCCGTGACGGACTTGGCGGTCTTTCCGCTGGATACAGCAAATGGTTACACCAGTTCGCTTACGACCTCGATCCAGTACGACACACGAAATGATCGATTTATGACGAGCAAAGGGATTCTTTCAAGTATCTCTTACGAGTATGCAGGAGTTGGCGGAGATCTAAAATATCAAAAGGGGACGGCGATATTTAGATACTTCAAAAATATATTCTGGGATGTTATCTGGAGAAACTCAGCGACCTACGGTAAGATCGAGAGCTTAGATTCGGATAGGAGTCCCCCTTTCAATCAGCTGTACCTTCTTGGTGGACCCTACTCTTTGCGGGGTTACCGACCTTATCATATAGGTAAGCAGGTGCGCTCACAAAAGGCCTATAGCGCCGCATTGACGGGGATTGTGACCCCAACGGACGAGCAAAAAGCTCGGGCCGAAGAAAAGGCCATGGTCTTTTACGGTGGGCAGCAACAGGTTATGTACCAAACAGAATTGCAGTTCCCATTGATCAACGAAGCAAAAATTATGGGAGTTGTTTTTTATGATATAGGGCAGGCAGAGGACCAACTGACCTCGACGAAGCTTTTCTCGGACGTGGGTTTTGGGATTCGTTGGTTTTCGCCGATAGGTCCGCTTCGTTTTGAGTGGGGTTTCCCACTCAATCGGGATCCTGTTTACCATCAGGATCCGATGATTTTTGATTTCTCGATAGGAACGCCATTTTAAATTTTTTTATAAGGTATAAGTTATTAACAAAAAGAAATTGGGGGCTCAGATGAAAAAACAAATGGGATTAAAAATAGGGCTGATCAGCGCATTGGTTCTGGCAGCGGGCTTGGCTCATGCTGAAGTTAAAATTGGTTATGTGGATATGCAAAAAGCGATTCAAAGCACAGCCGCAGGTAAAAAAGCTAAAGCAGAACTTGAAGGTGAGTTTAACAAAAAGAAAAAAGAACTCGAGAAAAAAGAAGCCGATCTAAAAAAGATGGGCGAAGACCTTGAGAGAAAAAAAGCTGTTTTATCCGAAGAGGTTTTGGGTAAAAAGCAGGCAGAATTTCAAGAAGAAATGTTAAAGTACAGAGATGTTGTTGGTAAGAGCCAAATTGAAATTCAAAAGAAAGAAAGAGACCTAACGGCTCCGATTTTGGATAAAATGAAAAAAGTGATCGAAAAAGTAGCAAAAGAAAAAGGCTACTCAATGATTCTTGAAAACAGCCAGATGGTTTTGTTCGCCACAGCTGACTCAGATTTGACTGGGGATGTGGTTAAGGCTTACGAAAAAGAAAAATAGATCCTTACAAGGAGTGCCCCGTGAAAATCCATCCAACCAGTGTGGTTTCACCTGATGTCAAAATTGCGGAGGGGGTCGAGATCGGCCCCTACTGTTTGATTCAAGGAAAAGGGAAGATCGGCAAGGGCACCTTTATTGAGGGGCATGTCACTCTTGGTTACAAGCACGGTATTATAGAGATCGGAGAAAATAATCACTTTTCTCCGGGGGCTGTTATTGGCGGTCCACCTCAGGATGTTTCTTATAAAGATGAAGAAACCAGTTTGATTATTGGTAACAACAACACCTTTCGTGAGTTTTCAACGGCCAACCTAGCGACCTCAAAGGGTGATAAAAAAACTGAAATCGGCAATAATTGTTATTTTATGGCTTACACCCATGTTGGACACGATTGCAAAATTGGTAACAACGTTATCGTCGCGAATGATTGTCATTTGGGTGGCCACTGCGAAATTGAAGACAATGTTGTGATTGGTGGTTTGTGCGGGTTTAATCAGTTTACTCGAGTGGGCCGAGGGGCCTTTATCGCTGGTAGCTCCGTGGTGAATAAAGATATTCCTCCCTACGCAAAAGCACAGGGAAACTATGCTGTTGTCCGTGCAACCAATAAAATCGGCCTGATCCGTAAAGGCTTTTCTCGCGAAGAGGCCAACAATATACACAAAGCCATCCGAATTATGGCGATGGGAAATGGCACTGTCGATGAAAACATCGAACGAATTCGCCAAGAGTGCACCCCGAGCGAGAACTTAGAGCACTTTGTGCATTTTATAAAAAGCTCAAAGCGGGGCATTGCCATTGGTCGCAATCAAAAAGAGGTGGGAGATGATGAATCGTAAACTTCGTACAGCCGTAGTAGGGGTGGGTTATCTGGGGACATTTCATGCCCAGAAGTATTTAAAAAATCCCCATGCACAGCTGGTGGGAGTTTGTGATTTTTCTCCGGCTCAGGCGGACAAGGTGGCGGCAGAGCTAGGGGTTGCTTCATTTCACCGAGCTTCAGATTTGATCGGCCAAGTAGATGCTGTGACTGTCTCAGCCAGCACTCAATCGCATTACGAACTCGCAAAATTGTTTCTGCAAAATGGAGTTCACGTGAACGTCGAAAAGCCGATCACGGCCACGATTCCTCAAGCAGAAGAGTTAGTGCAAATCGCGCAAGAAAAAAAACTAAAGCTGGCCGTGGGACATATTGAAAGATTCAATCCTGCGATCATTGAGTTAAAAAAACACATGAAGAGCGCAAAAAATATTCAGCTAACTCGTCTTGCAACCTACAAGCCTCGCGGGGCAGACGTG
Source organism: Pseudobdellovibrionaceae bacterium (assembly GCA_035914755.1). Taxonomy (GTDB): domain Bacteria; phylum Bdellovibrionota; class Bdellovibrionia; order Bdellovibrionales; family Bdellovibrionaceae; genus JACMRP01. Next base: position 6,932 of record JAMIQD010000042.1, read on the forward strand.
AGTGTGCTTCATGATTTGATGATTCATGACATGGATCTCGTTTATTGGTTGTCTGGCAGTGAAGTTGAAAGTTTTGTTGCTTCTGGTTCTAAGCTAATCTCTTCCGAGCTCGACACTGCTCAAGTCACCTTCAAGATGAAGTCAGGCCTGATTGCGGAAGTCAATGTGAGCCGTGTGTCTTCTAGCATGCAGAGATGCCTTCGCGTGACACAAAAAGACAGCATTCTGTTTGCCAACACCGCAAGCTTGGAACTTGAAAAGTGCGAAGCGGGCTCTAGTGAGACCCCGGTTCGAATCCATCCATGGGCAGTCCCCAAAGAAGATGCTCTTCAGAGCGAAACTGACGCTTTTGTGAAGGCCATTTTGGAAGACGCCCCAGTGTTAGTGAGTGGTTTAGATGGCTTAAAAGCACTGCGGGCCATCGAAGAAGTCAAACGTCACATTGAGGCCACTTTATGAACGAAGTGTTGATAGTTGCAGCCGAGGCATCGAGCGTGATCTACGCGCAGCGATTGCTCGAGTACTGGCAAAAAACCAACACTCCGATAAAAGCCTTTGGTGTTGGCAGTAAAGAAATGGAAAAGTTGGGATTTGAGCGACTTGGGAAGGCCGAGGAGATGGCTGTTGTTGGCGCTGCAGAAATCATCAGTGCCTATGGTCGGCTAAAAAAAGTTTTTGATGACTTGGTTATTGCTGCCGCTGCTCGCAAGCCCAAAGTGGCAATTGTTATGGACTATCCTGAGTTCAATTTAATGCTGGCAAAAAAGCTTCACGGTCTCGGTATTCCAGTGGTCTATTATATCTCGCCGCAGGTTTGGGCTTGGCGTAAGGGCCGAGTTAAAACGATTAAAAAATATTGCAAAAAAGTTTTTGTGCTCTTTCCGTTCGAAGTGCCTTTCTACGAGGAACATCAGGTGCCTTGTGAGTTTGTCGGTCACCCCATTTTGGATGAGCTGGATGAACAACTGTACGCAGAGGATTACCGAAAGATTCATCGCAATCAGTGCGGCATTCGCGATGATGAAATTGTTTTGGGTTTGATGCCCGGGAGTCGAAATTTAGAACTTAAGCAGCATTTTTCTATCCAGCTTGAAGTGGCAAGAAGACTTGCAAAAAAATACAGCCACCTCAAGATTTTGATCATGGTGGCTCCAACCTTCGAAAAAGAAAAACTTGAGCCTTACCTTGAGGACTTCCGATTGGATTACATGGTTCTGAAGGATGATCCCGCGAGAATGATTCATCTCGCGGACTTCGTCTTGGTTGCGTCGGGTACTGCGACCTTGATGGTGGGCCTACTTCTTAAGCCAATGGTTATCATGTACCGGATGAAGTTTTTGACCGGAGTCTTCGCCCGAATTTTTGTTCGTGGCGTAAAGTTTTTTGGTTTGGTTAATCTTATTTTGGGTAAAGAAGTTTGTCCGGAGCGCTGGCAGCAGGAGGCCAATCCTGATTCGATTTTTACTCTCATGGATAAATACTTTCAGGACCCTCAGTATGCGGACCAGGTAAGAAATGAACTAAAGGGTTTGCGTCAACATCTTGGAGACAAGGGAGCGACCGCGAGGGTGGCTCAGTCGCTTGCGGAGTATTTTAAAACATGAGGGGCGTTCAGATCTTAGGAAGACTCTACGCCAGGATTGTGGAGTTTAAAAACTTTCTCTATGACAAGGGTTTCTTTAGCCCTGTCGAACTTTCAGTCCCAGTTCTAAGTATCGGAAATTTGACAGTAGGCGGCACTGGAAAAACACCGCTGACGGATTTTTGTCTAAAGTATTATCAGCGCCGGCAAGTAAATGCAGTCGTCGTCAGTAAAAACTATCGAGCTCAGGTCAAGGAGATCGCCTTGGTTCAGCCAGATCGACCGGACGCCGCGGTTTACTTTGGGGATGAGCCTGTTTTGCTGGCCGAGAAAAATCGACAATGCCGAGTTTATGTGGGGCCCCGTAAATATCAGACGGCCCGATTTGCTTTTGAAAAAGACAATCCCCCATTGATCATTGTTGATGATGGTTTTCAACATCGAAAGCTCTACCGCGATGCGGACTTTGTAGTTTTGGATGCGACAGAAGCGCCTCTTAACTATCGCTGTTTCCCAGAGGGGCGGGCGCGGGAGCCTTTTAAAAATTTAGCACGGGCAACTGCAATTTTGGTTACAAAAACCAATATGATTGCAACTGAAGAGTTAGACATACTGGTGAGTTCTCTTCAGAGAGAGTTTTCAAAACCCATTTTTTGTTTCAGTTACGAAATGAATCAGCTTCGACCCCATGGGGTGGGCCGGGAATGCGATCTAAAGGCTTGTGCGGGGATGACTTGTTTGCTCGTGTCGGGGCTGGCGAAGCCGTTGACCTTTGAGACGAGTCTTCGGGGTTTTTCATTGAAAATTTTAAAGCATAGGTCCTTTCCGGATCATCATCCTTATTCCAAAAAGGATGTTGAAGACATCATCGATGATTGGAAGACGGCGGGAGAACCTGCGGTCATTACGACTGAGAAAGATTACGTCAAGCTTCGTCACCTCTGGCCAGTCACGGTGCCACTCTGGGTTGCCCCCATCGAAGTGAGAATCCAAAATAAGGAAGATTCCTTCTATGAAATCCTTGATCAAGTCGTGCGTTAGGGGCTTCAGTTATATTTGGTTTTTACTTCCGCGCCAGTTTGTGCGCCAGATGGGAGCTGCGATCGGTTTTCTCTGGATTGATGTTTTTCGATTTCGGAGAAATATAGTTCTTTCTAACTTGCAAATTGCCTTTCCCGAGTGGTCTGAACAAAAGAAACTTCAGGTCGGACGAGAGAGTGTTTACAACATGGGAAGAGGTTTTTTCGAATTTTTCACTATTCCTCATATAGATGAGGCGTGGTTAGAAAAAAATGTGGCCTTTGAAGGGCTTGAACACTATCAGAAGGCTCTCGAAAAAAAACGAGGGGTCCTATTGATGAGTCTACATCTCGGCAATGGGGACATGGCCGCTTCGGCCGTGAGCCGGCGGGGTTACCGACTTTCAATCATTACAAAAATATTTAAAAACGAATTTTTTAATGATCTTTGGTTTTCGTTTCGTGGTGGCCAGGGGGTGCGTCACATCGATGCGCATGGAGCGAGCACTGCCTTTGATATTTTGAAGGGCCTCAAAAGAAACGAGGGGGTCATCTTTGTTATAGACCAATTTATGGGGAGTCCCTACGGCATCAAAACCCGATTTTTTGGCCGAGAGACCGGATCTGCATATGGTCTAGCTTTGTTTACTTTGAAAAGCAAAGCTCCGGTTTTGCCAATTTATACCTATGAGGGGAAAGACCAAAAAATGCATGTGGTCTTTGAGCCAGAGGTTCCAGTTCAGGACCTAATTTGCGATGACAAACAGCTCGCAATGCTTGCCATGACTCAGCGGTTTAATGATAAGATTGAGGAGATTGTAAGGGAGCACCCGGAGCAATGGATGTGGGTGCATCGCCGCTGGAAGGAATTTGAGTGAGATTGTCGATTTTCTTTTTTTTGATAGCCTTGCTTCTCTCCTGTTCTTCCTCGCCTTTAAAGTATGACAAGTCGGAACAGCTCTTAAAAAATGATGAATTTGAAAAAGCAGTCAAAATTGAAAAGCCAGCAGATTCAGATGCAAGTGTGGGGCCTCAAATTTTGCCCCCTGCGGGGACGCCTTCCGTAAAGATCGAAGAAAAGAAAAAAGAAAAAAAAGTTTTAAAACTTCTTAAGAAAAGCAAAGTCGCTTTAAAGTCGGAGCCAGCAGTTCCATTGCGCCGCCAACCTGACCTTGAAGATGACGTAGGATTTCAGGGGAGGCGTCCGCTTGTTGATCCCTTTGGAATCGGTGAAGAGCTAACCTATGATGTTCATTTTTTTAAGGTTTCGGCAGGCGAAATGAAAATGAGAGTAGGACCGATGGCGGTTGTCAACGGACGAAAAGCCTATAACTTTTCGATTTCTTTGCAAACCAACTCAGTTTTTTCGTCGTTCTATAGTGTGGATGATAAGGTTGAAATTTTTGTCGACTATGAAAACTTAGTACCCCGTGTTTTTCAACTACATGTTAAAGAGACGTCTCAGTTGCGAGAGGCGAGGATGCTCTTTGACGAAGCCACCAATCGAGCGACTTTTTGGGAAAAGAAAGTGAGTAACGACAAGGGCGAAGAAGAAAAAAAACAAGCCTGGGATATTTTGCCCTACTCTCAAAATGTCTACAGCGCAGTTTTTTATCTTCGCAATTTCAAATGGGAAGTCGGAAAAGAGTATGCCTATCGTGTCGCCGATGACGAGCAAAATATGATCTTTAAAGCTAAAGCTTTGCGCAAAGAAAAACTCAGCACGGAGCTCGGGGAGATGGACAGTATTGTGATAAAGCCTGAGGTTATGCTGAAGGGGGTTTTTAAGCCCGTGGGTGACATCTATATTTGGCTTTCGGATGATCCCAAGCACTATATTCTTCGAATCGAGTCTAAAATTAAAATCGGCACAGTCATCTCTGAGATTATTTCAATAAAACCTGGACATAATTAAGTTCTAGGTCGAGTGGGACTTTTACACTAAGAATACTAAAATAAGGCATGGCAGTTACATCATGTCGGCACTTTTCTGGCTACAAACCCTGCGCAAAAAATGCGTCCTGTGGGGATCAGTGTCCATCAAAGTCGATCCCAACCTCTTATTTGTTGATTGTGCATCTTGGAGCCATTGGAGCAGTGGTAAGGGCGACGAGTCTTTTGCCTTCAATAAAGCGAAAGTATCCACGAAGTCATATCACCTGGGTGACGGATTCGCCAAGCCATCAGCTTTTAATGGGGCATCCTCTCTTGGACCGAGTTCTGACCACGGGTGCCGAGGATCTTCTGGCGCTGTCATCTTTGGAGTTTGATGTCACCTTCATGGTCGACAAGTCTTTAAAGGCGGCGGGGGTGATCAGAAACGTGCCTTCCGATCAACTCTTTGGTTTTAAGGTGGATCCCCGCGGAGGGGCAATTTTGCCCGCAACGGCGGCAGCAAGTGAGCTGTGGCAATTGGGTTTGGACAACCAACAAAAGTTTTTTGTAAATCAAAAAGCAGAAACCCAACTGATGATGGAAGCTCTCGAGCTGGGGCCATTTGCAAGGGATGAATATTTTTTGCCACTCACCTCTGCAGAGAAAATTGAGAGCGAAAAGAGGCGCCAGGAGTGGCGGGGGCCTCATTCTTTCGTGATAGGTATTAATACAGGGTGCAGTCCGACGATCCCCTACAAAAAACTGTCTACCAATTTTCAGAGGGAATTAGTCGCAGAAATTCAAAAGCATTGGAATGTGGGGATTGTTCTTCTTGGGGGCCCAGAGGACAGCGAGCGCAATCAACACATCGGCGAGGGGCTTTCTGTGATTCAGTCTGAAACAAAAAGCGGTTTGCGAGACGGCCTAGTGAGCGTTGCAGCATGCGATATGGTGATTACAGGTGACAGCCTTGGGATGCATATGGCGATTTCACAGAAAAAATATGTGGTCGCTTGGTTTGGCCCCACCTGCGCCCAAGAAATTGACCTTTATGACCGCGGAGAAAAAATTCTAACAAAAGCCGCTTGTGCTCCCTGTTGGAAGAGGCTTTGCCATCAAAATACTATGTGCTACGATCAGGTGTCCCTCAGTGAAATCATCGCAGCGATAAAAAGAGGTTTTGATCAGTGTCAGCAAATATCCTTGTCCAAACAGCCTTCCTCGGAGATTTGCTCTTAAGTATTCCTTTAATGAGGAGTCTGAGGTCCCTCTGGCCCGAACAAAAACTTTTTTTGGTCTGCAGAAAAGGACTTGGAGAATTCTTTTTAAAGACCCAACTTGTCGACCAGGTTTTTGAGATCAGCAAAGGAAAAGGGGATTCCTACCAAGAAGTTCTTGAGTCTCTGCGGGCAGAAAAAATCGAAAGGGTTTTTGCTCCCCATGAGTCCCTTCGAACGGCCTTGTTTGTCCGCAAGATTCAAGCTCAAGAAAAAGTTTCCTTCGCTAAGCTCTGGAACGTCTTTTTTTACAATTCTCGAATATATAAAAACAAAAAGCTACCAGAAGCGCTTCGACAATTGAGTCTGCTACAGAATTTCGACGCCAATCTTTTTTTAAAAATAGAAAAATATCCAGACGAAGAAGGAGCGCGGTCGGTGGTTCCGGTCTGGGCTTCAATGAGTCTTCGAGAATTTTACCAGAGGCATTCAAAAGAAATTGATGCGGTTTTTGCAAAACTTCAACTTTCAGTTGAGAACAAAAAAAAGACCGTGGCTCTTTTTCCGGGAAGTGTGTGGGAGACAAAACGTTGGACCAAAGAGGGTTTTGTTCAAGTCGGTTGTGAGCTTCGGGAGAGAGGTTGGCAAGCGCTTATCATGGGGGGGCCTGGCGAAGAAGAGCTATGTTCTGAGGTGGCAGCGATGATACCGGGAGCAAAAAATATCTGCGGCAAGACAAGTATCTATGAGTCGTCCTTGATAATATCTCAAGTCGCAGGAGTGGTTGGGAACGATAGCGCCTCGATGCACCTGGCGGCTACGGGCGATATCCCTTCGGTGGCGATTTTTGGCCCGACGGTGTTGGAGTTTGGTTATCGGCCTTGGCAAAATTTTGTTTCGGTCGTAGAAAAAAAGGGTTTGGCTTGCCGGCCCTGCGGAAAACATGGCCACCGAAGCTGTCCCTTAGGGACTCACGAGTGCATGCGTTCTATATCGAAGGATGAAGTCATGAGTGCCCTATTAGCGGGGCAGGTTTAGTCTTCTGTGGTGTAGTTTTTGACGTTGATTCCATATTTGCGGATTTTTCTGAGCAAAGTATTTTTGGGAATATTAGCCTGCGCCACTGTTTGATTGATGCGGCCTTTGTTGGCTTTGAGGGCGCTGACAATAAATTCCTTTTCCATCTGGTCTTTAAAGGCGTCAAAATCTAAGGGGCCGGCGTATCCGAGGGTGCCATTTGTTTTCATGTCGGCTTTTGTCTGTCGAATATTTTCTGGCAAGCTTAACGGAGTGATCACTGTTGAGTTTTCAACAATAAAAGCTCTTTCAATAACATTCTCGAGCTCTCGAATGTTGCCTGGCCAGCGATAAGACTTCAGAACGTCCAAAGCTTCTTGGTTGATGCCCGTGATGGAGCTGGAATGCTCTTTGGCGAATTTCTTTATAAAGTGAGGAACCAGGGCCGGGATGTCGTCGATACGATCGCGAAGAGGGGGCAAAAAGATCGGCATGACGTTGAGTCGATAGAAGAGGTCCTCTCTGAAGGTTCCTTCTTCCATCATTTTTTCAAGATTTCTATTGGTAGCGGCAATAATGCGGGTATTGGTTTTTACTTCGCGGTTGCTGCCTACGGGGGTAAATTTCTTCTCTTGTAAAATCCGAAGGAGCTTTACTTGCATATCCGGCTTGAGCTCGCCGATTTCATCTAAAAAGAGAGTGCCGTTGTTTGCTATTTGGAACTTGCCGATTTTTCTTTCGATGGCTCCTGTGAAGGCACCTTTTTCGTGACCAAAGAGCTCACTCTCCATCAGGCTTTCTGGGATAGCACCACAATTAATGGCGGTGAAAGAGCCGCTCTTTCTTGGTGAATTGAAGTGAATGGCTTTTGCCACCAACTCTTTGCCAGTGCCATTTTCCCCGCGAATTAAGACCGTTGTATCGACTTTGCAAAGTTTGTAGATGAGATTGAATACTTCTTTCATCTTATGGGAACTGCCAACGAACTCACTTTCGACATCGTCGTCGAAAATTGGATTTGAGAAGGCAAGGCTCGAAACCAAGTCGCGGGCCTCGAGGCTCTTTCTTACGATCTCAGTTAGACGTTGAGGATTGACCGGTTTTTCGACGTAGTCGTAAGCGCCATCTTTGATGGCCGCGACGGCATCCTCCAGGTTGCTATGAGCTGTCATCAAAACGACGAAGGTTCTGGGGTCGTGATCCTTGATGGCGGCGAGGGCCTCCAGACCGTTCATTTCTGGCATTTTTACGTCCATAAGGACCAAATCCCAGGTCTTGAGTTTGACCTTATCAAGGGCTTCTTTTCCCGTACTTGCTTCTTCAATCAGAAATTCCACATCGGGCAGTGTTGATTGTAGGATTGAAATGACAGATTTTCGCAGTTCAGCTTCGTCATCAACAATGAGTGTCGTGAGTGAATTTGAGATCATAGACTTCCTTCGTTTGCAGCAGAGGTTGTATCATCGCTCAAGGGCAGGGTAAAGGCCAGGGTGGTTCCGGCGCCTAATTTGCTGGTCAGCTCCACTTTTCCACCGTGGAGTTCAATGAAATATTTGACTAAATACAAACCGAGTCCCGAACCTTTGGATTTGAGGTCTTGATCCTTGCCCCGTGTAAACTTACCCCAGACATTGTCTAGGTCCTCGGGGCGAATTCCTTCGCCATTATCTTTTACCTGTACAAAAATGGCATCATCGGTTTCATTCGATATTATTTGAATTTGTCCTCCGCGCGGAGTGTACTTGATGGCATTTTCGATAATATTGACAAGGACCTCTTTAATGAGCGTCGTATCGAATTCGGCAGAGAACATGGGTTCGAGGTTTGTTTGAACACTTATTTCTTTTTCACTTGCAAGGGGTAAGAGCTGGAGCCGAGCTTCTTCTATGACTTCGTTAATATCCGCGACCTCTTTGTGAACTTTGAAATCTCGGGATTCCACTCGCAGGACCTTCAAGATCGACTGGATATAGCGATTTAATTCTTCTCCGCTCCGTCTTAAAGATCTTAGGTCTTCTTGCAACTCGGGGATTGCATGTTGAGTCATAAGACGGTCGACGATGGCCTGGATTTTTGCAATAGGCGTCTTCAAGTCGTGACTAATCAGGCTGACAAAATTATTTTTCAACTGCTCGAGCTCAGATAAATATTTTTGCTCTTGCTGTAAACGAAAGTTGAGGCGCTCGATGCGATTCGCTTGATAGCCAATAAATATAATCCAGGTTGCAAGCAGCAAAATAAAAGGAGAATAGGCCGGAATCCAGATATAGAAAGTATCAAACACCCAGGCCGAAACGGCGGAGATAGAAAGTGCGAGCCAAAGCATAAAGACTAGGGCCACTGACTGGGGATATTGAGTGATTATAAAAACAGAGAAAAGGGTGAGCCCCAAAAATAGCAAAGCATAGATTGAAAAATTCCAGACGCGAATCCATTTGTTACCAAGAAGATCATCTGTGATATGGGCTAAAACTTCGGCGCGGGAGAGCGGTCCGATAGGAGTGAGGTACTGATTGCCAGCTGAAGTTTCTGCACCAATCAATACAATTTTATTTTTGAAGGCCTCGAGAGGAGTTTCGCCGCTAAGGATTTCTGACAGCGAGTACTGAGTGAATACGCGAGAGCTTCCTCGATAATTTATATTAAGACCACTCGGCAAATTCGGAAAGCTTTTTTGAGTGATCTTTTCGGCGAGGTGGGGCAGGGTTTCACTTTGTGCAAAAATGTGACGAATCACGCCGTCTTCGTCACGACGTAGATCGTTGCTGGCGATATTTTTTTGATTGTCGTCGGTAAATTTCGGTTCGTAAAGGCGTTCAAAGTTGTTGGTGCTTGTTGACCAAATAACTCTTGGGTCTTTAAAAATTTTTATTTCGTCTGAATTGGTATGAACTTCGCCGACATTGATGCCAAAATATAGAGTCACACCGATAGCCTGTGGTTCTTGCTCTAAAATAGTTTTGAGCAATCGGTGCCAGACCTCTTTGTTCCAAAAAAAGCTGTCGGTGATATCGGTGAGCTCGTTGAGATTTGAAATTGAATTTGTTCTTTTTCCGTAGATCGAAGAGAAGTCAGATTGTTTGATGTTGATGAGAACAATTTGACTTGAAGTTTTTTGGTCTCCGCGGAGCTGAAAGCGTTGATCAAAAGCGCTCCCTCTATCATTTGATAGGGCCATGATGCCAATCACCCAGCACAGCAGGATGCGGAGCCAAAAACCACGGCGCCGAAAAAACAGGCGCCCCAGCACTTCCGCTTTGAAAATAAGGTGTTTTGACAGGATTGATTTCACGCGACGCAACATAGCAAATTTTGTTAAAAATTCAAGAATTAAAAGACCTTATGCGCTATACTTCTTCGCATGCAGATTTTTCAGGGTGTTGAGGATCTCCCTCCAGACTGGGGGAGCTCCGTAGTGAGTATAGGCAATTTTGACGGGGTTCACCTCGGTCATCAGAAGCTGTTAAAAAGAGCCTTGATCGAGGCGGCTAGTGAACAGCTGCCTGTCGCGGTACTTACCTTTAACCCTCATCCAGTTTCTGTTTTGCACCCTGAAAAGAAAATTCAAAGACTTTTTGATTCTCGCGATCAGCGCGAGCAGCTTTCAAAGCTGGGCATCTCTTATTTGATCGAGCAAGAGTTCACGCAAAATTTTGCCCAGCTAACAGCGGCAGATTTTGTACAATTTTTTTTAGTTGAAAAGCTTAAGACTCGGACCTTGGTTGTTGGATATGATTTTTCTTTCGGAATGAATCGCGAAGGAACTATTGAATACCTGCAAAAAGTTTGTGGCGAAAAAAAGATTCGACTCCTTGTTGAGCCGGCTTATTTGTTAGGGCAAGAGGTGGTTTCGTCGTCGCGAGTGCGAGAGCAGCTTCGACTTGGAAGTCTTGAGTCTGCCAGGGATCTTTTAGGCCGCGAGTTTTACCTCAGAGGACTCGTGCGCCATGGCGATGCTAGGGGGCGTACCATTGGTGTTCCGACTGCGAATATGACGCCCACCGTGGATTTTGTTCCACGAAAAGGAGTTTATGTCACGAGAACTCACTGGCGGAACAGATCGTATCCTTCGATTACCAACATTGGTTTTAACCCAACCTTTGCGAGTGATCTACCGCCTCAGATTAAGACTGAGACCCATCTTTTGGATTTTGAAGAGGATATTTACGGTCAAGAAATTCAGGTCGAAATTTTAAAATTTCTTCGTGACGAAAAAAAATTCTCCGACATCAAAAGCCTGGTGACTCAGATTGGCCTGGATATTCAAGAGACCCGGGAGTATTTCTGTGGCCAAAGTTAAGATTCTTGAGTTGAGCGATGAGTTGTCGCTGTCTTCCCGCCATATGAACCTGTACTTTCAAAATCGTCACTGGGATGGGGAGTGTATTTCCTTGAGGGGGCGTCGGGGTGTGGATCTCTTAGAGTGGCTTCCTTATGTGGCGAGTGACGCCTCGGCTTTGAGATTTCAGATAGAGTCTTCGGCAGAGATCGTTCAACATTTTCCGCGATTGCCGACAGACGTAAGTTGGTTAGAGGCTTCGGACACCTTGTTGTATGAGGATGGCGAGTGGTGGCCGCGAATTTTTCTTTTAGAGGCATTGCGAAAAATTATTATCCATCGTTTTCATGATCTGAACGTCGGTCTTCACGGGTACGTCATCGGAGGAACGAGAGCGGGCCGAATTGCCGCTGCCGCTTTGGCGAGCTTAGGTTTCGCTCATATTCATATAGTCGATGAGAACGAGAAGGCCTTAGCCTCTGAGGTCGCCCTCTTAAAGCGGTATTTGCTCGGCATCCAAATCTCAGGGGTTCCAGCCAGCGCCTTAACCATGCAAACCCATGCGGGTTCCTTGATGTTAAACACAATAAAAATGCAAGAGCAGAGCCCTCTTCTCAAGGACCTCTCCTATTTTAATTTTATGAATCAGGGCGGAGTGGTGGTTGATATATCAGCCTGCGAGGAGCAAAATCTACTTTTGCAGGAAGCGCAGAGGGCCGATTTGAATGTTCTCACGGGCCTCGAGGTTCAGGCGCAACTCGATGTCGATTTTCTTTCGAAGCTCGCTCCTGGTCAATACATCACGTTCGAAGACTACTACGAGAGTTTCGTTGACAATTTAGCTCAGCTAAAAAACTCGCCCTCTGTCTAGTTACAAAAAACGGCACTGCAGAGTAATGTGTTTGTATGTCTTCAATCAAAATTGGCGAGGTTCTCGTCAAGCTGGGGTTGCTACGCCCTGATCAGTTGAATCACGCTCTTGAAGAGCAAAAAAAATCCGGCGGTGCTAGGCTCAGCCAGTTGATCATTAGTCTTGGTTATCTCAAGGATAATCAGATTCTGCGGGCGGCAGAAAAATTCTACCAAGTCCCAGGGGTCGAGGTGGCTAGCTTCGAGATTGATCCTGCGGTGATTGCCCTCGTCCCTCGAGAAGTCTGCGACAAACACACGCTGATCCCGATCCAAAAAGCTGGACAAACCCTGGTTGTTGCTTTTGCGGATCCCAGTAATATTGTAGTCAAAGAAGATTTGCGTTTTATCACTCGCCACCGCATTCAGGCGGTGGTCGGTACTGAGATTGCCATTGCTTCGGCCATTGATAAAAACTACGGTGGTCTGATCAGTTCAAAAACTCTCAGCTCGATGAGCCAAGAGGCCCAGGATGAAGAATTCGGAGCCTTGGGCGGCCAGAACGTTGAGATTATTGATGAGGGGGGCGGCGGTGAGGATGCTCCCATCATCAAGTTTGTGAATGCGATTTTGGCTGATGCCATCAAACGCCGAGTTTCTGATATTCACTTTGAGCCCTACGAAAAACGCTACCGCGTCCGCTTCCGTATCGATGGCGGATTGATTGAGGCGACGGCTCCGCCAGCAGGCTCTGCCGCAGCAATTGCCTCGCGAATTAAGATCATGTCAAAGCTTGATATCGCCGAAAAGAGACGCCCTCAGGATGGACGTCTGAAGGTGCGAACCTCCAAGGGTAAAGAAATGGACTTCCGGGTGAGTGTTCTGCCAACTCTTTTTGGAGAAAAAGTTGTTCTTCGTCTTTTGGATAAATCGAATCTGCAATTGGATATGACCAAGCTTGGATTCGAAGAGGATGATTTGAAACTATTTAAAAATATGATCAATCTTCCGCAGGGGATGGTGCTAATCACGGGGCCTACTGGTTCTGGTAAGACGACCACTATTTATTCTGCTTTATATGAACTCAATAAGCCAGATGTGAACATTAGCACCGCAGAAGACCCCGTGGAGTTCAACCTTGAGGGTATCAATCAGGTGCAAATGAACGGAGAGCTGAATCCCCCTCTGAATTTCTCAGCAGCACTGAAGTCATTTCTTCGTCAGGATCCTGATATTGTCATGGTCGGTGAGATTCGAGATCTCGAAACAGCTGAAATCGCTTTTAAAGCCGCCTCGACTGGTCACTTAGTGGTGAGCACCCTACACACGAACGATGCGCCGGCGACGATTGTGCGACTGACCGAGATGGGAATGGCGCCCTATATTATCACGGCGACTGTCAACTTGATTGTGGCTCAGCGTCTCGTGGGAAAGATTTGTGAAAACTGTAAAACGCCGCTGGATGTGCCGCCACAAACCTTAGTAAATCTGGGAATTCATCCTGACGAGGTTCCTGAGTATAAATTATTTAAGGGTCGGGGCTGTGCGACTTGCAATGGTTCGGGGATCAAGGGGCGTGCTGCGATTTATGAGTTGATGGCGATGACTGAAAAAATCAAGGATGCGATTTTAAAAGGAGCATCCGCCGGGCAACTCCGGTTCTTAGCGCGAGAGGAAGGGATGCGAACCTTGCGTCGGAGCGCTTTGCTTAAATTAAAACGGGGCGTGACGACAATCGAAGAGGTATTGAACTCATCCGTGAAGGACATTTAATGGCAACAACTAACTACTTTGCAGAGGCGCGAAAAAGAAAATCGCAGGAATTGATGCTGGTGCTGGGTGCAGAACCCAGGTGCCGAATGCAAAAGGACTGGGTAAGTATTGACAAATCGCCAGTGCTTTTGAGCGATTGGACTCAGGTTTTAAAAAGTCTCCTGAAGGCAGAGCAGATACAGAGGCTTGAGCACGAGGGGAGCATTGAGGGCTGTGCTCAGATGGCCGATGGGTTTCGCACCTCCTATTCTATTTTTCAAACTGCTGATTGTTATAAAGCCCATTTTTGTTTTGAGCCAATTCATGTTTTTGAAACAGAGTTAAGTCTTCCAGCAATTTTTATGGAGACTGTTCAGCGTCGCCAGGGGTTGGTTATTTTGGGGGGGCCTGTCCATCCCTACAAAACGAATACACTCGCGCAAACTCTTTATAAGCTCAATAAAGAGTACCCCTTTCAGGGGGCAATCTATTCAAAGCAAGCTTTCCCTGGGATTCCTGAAGAGAAAGCCAGTTTTGTGTATCAAAGTGCGGCAGTTTCTAATGTGACAGAAAGTAGTTTTTTTGCCGGATCAGATGTTGTTGTTATTCATGAAACAGTGACGGCTGCATTGCTTTCGCAAGCGATGGATTTTTGTGACGAAGGGAAAATGGTTTTGATGACGATTCCCTCTCACTCTTTGATGAGCGCCTTTCATAAATGTTTAGAACTCATATCTCAAAGCAAGAATAGCCATTCACTTTGGCGTTTTGCCAATCATCTGACTTTGGCAATTGCTCAGTATCCGATTACCTCTTTAGCGCAGGAGACTGTTTTGGGATTTGAGATGTTACTGAGCACTCCTCAAGTAAAAGCCTCACTTGCCCAGGATCAGGTCGCTCCACTTGAACAGATGTTGCAGTCAAATCAAGACAATCCTGGAGTTCTTGGGCTCAATCAATCCTTGCTTCAACTCTTGGTGCGTCGTCGCATTGATATCAAACAGGCTTTTTTAGTGACCCATGATCCAGACGGGTTAGATCAAATCCTGAAAAAGGTGGGTATATAATGCCTAAGTATTCTTACACGGCGAAAAATTTATCTGGTCAGATGCTTCAGGGGGAACTCGATGCGGCCAATGAAAATGAAGCCCGAGTTCGGTTAAGAGCTCAACAGCTTCTGCCGGTAAAGATCTCATTAGGTGGAAGATCAGGTGGCGCAAAGGCGCTTAAGGGAATGGCCAGCAGTGGTATGTTCGCTTCAAAGGTAAAATCAAAAGATTTGCAAATTTTTACGCGTCAATTCGCGACACTGATCAATGCCGGTATTCCAGTTGTCGACGCCTTAAAAATTCTGAGTGAAGGTTTGCGCCCAGGTCTTTTGCGCGAGGCTTCGAGCAAAGTGAAAACTTCGATCGAAAATGGAAAACGTTTGGCGGATGCCATGGCGGGGACCCGCGGCGTTTTTGATAAACTATACGTCAATATGATTCAGGCGGGAGAAGAGGCGGGTATCTTAGACTCGATTCTCAATCGACTAGCAATCTATATGGAAAAATCTGAAAAAATCAAAGGTCAGGTGAAGGGAGCAATGGTCTATCCCTTGGTTATTCTGATCGTCGCTTTTGTCGTTATTGCTGGAATTCTAGTTTTTATCATTCCTAAATTTAACGAGTTTTACAGTTCAGCGGGCAAGGCTCCGCCAGCACTGACTCAATTTGTGGTGAACCTCAGTGATTTTATGATTCACAAATGGTATATCATCATTGGCGTCGCGGTGATAATTCCGATGTTGATTGTGCAATATCTCGAGACCCCTGAGGGGCGTTCTAATTTTGATGCTATTGTATTAAAAATTCCAGTTATCGGCGAGGTGGCTCTTAAGTCAGCGGTTGCGAGGTTGAGCCGAACACTTTCGACGCTGCTGTCGTCTGGTGTCGGCTTGATCGAAGCCATTGAGATCGCGGCCCGCACGGCGGGCAATGGGGTCATCGAAAATATTCTTATTCGCAGTAAGGATTCAGTCACTCAAGGGCGAAGTTTTTCAGCTCCGCTTGGGAAAGAAAAGGTTATCCCAGAGATGGTCGTGCAAATGATTGCGATCGGAGAGCAGTCGGGAACTATGGATATCATGCTTGGAAAAATTGCGGATTTTTATGAGGATGAGGTAGAGGCTTCCGTTAAGGCGATGACTTCTTTGATCGAGCCATTGATGATGGTGTTCTTGGGAGGGATCATCGCGGTCCTAGTTATTGCCATGTACCTTCCGATATTCAGCATGGGAGATGTCATCGGTGGGGGAGGGTAGGCCTTCTTGATAACGACTGCGGGAGTATTTAAAAATAAAAATCAGAAGTTACTGGTCGCGTTCTCAAGGGTGAGTCTGTATTTGCTGATTCTCTTGGTGAGCCAGATAAGTTTTATTTTGCAGAAAAGCTTTATAAACTGGTCTTTGGCGGCACCTTTTTATGTCGTCATTTGCGTGGCCCTTTCTTGTCACGCCGTCTATGTTCACTATATTGATTGGTTTTCTGAAAAACGTTGGCTGCATTTTGCAACGTTTATTTTCGACTCGCTCTTGCTTTCATTTTTGATCACTTTTAGTGGTCTAAATCAGTCGCTCTTTTTGTTTTTGCATTTGGTGAATATTCTTTTGGCGGGGCTGGTTTTTCAGTCTCGAGGAGCACTCGCCACCGCTCTTTTTAGTAGTATCTTTTTTACTTTAGCGAGTCTTTTTGGCCCAGAATTAAAGGCTATGAATTACATATTTTTGTTGGCACTGAATAATATCGCTTTTTTTTCTGTCGCGGGTTTGTCGGGATATTTGAGTGAGCAGCTGCAGTTTATGGGGGTTGAGCTCACAAAAACAGGGCTTTCACTAAAAGAGATTCAGGAGATTAATCGAGCGATTGTCAGTCATATGCCTTCGGGGCTTGTCACTTTTGACAGAGGCGGCCTTGTTTTTTTAGGAAACCTATCTGCACAAAATATTCTTGAGGCCGGCGACTTGAAGGGGCTGAATATTTTTCAGATTCTTCCAGAGCTGCGAGAGCCTACGATGGAAAGGCGAGATATCGTTTGGAAAAAATCGCCAGAAGAATCCAAGATTTTGCAGATCAGTGTAGCATCGGTCTACAGTCCCGTTATCGAGGGAGAACTGTATATCGCTCAAATTGAAGACCTGACTCCGCTTAGAAAACTCGAGTATTCGGTCAGGCAAAACGAAAAAATGGCGGCCATTGGAGGCCTCGCGGCGGGCATTGCTCATGAGATTAGAAATCCTCTTGCCAGCATTAGCGGCAGCGTAGAGCTTCTGAGCCAAACTACCACCAACGACGATGATCGTAAGTTGATGAAGATCATCCTTAAAGAAATTTCGCGCTTAAATAATCTCATAACGGAATTTTTAGATTACTCTAGCCCCGAGAAGCCCCCCACAGATCCAGTGGACATGGTGAGCCTTGTTAAAGAAGTTTTGGACGGACTCAAGTTGGACGCGAAGCTTCGACAAGATATCTTATTGAAAATAAATCTTCCAGAGAAAGCCGTAGTTTTAGGTCGCCGAGATAAGCTGAAGCAAGCTTTTTTAAATATTGTGATTAATGCCTATCAAGCAATGGAGAGTATTTCTCGTCCCAGTTTTGAGGTCACCGTGTTGTACTCTGAAAACAAGTGGACAGTTCAATTTAAGGATAGTGGGTGTGGCATGAGCGAGGGGACTCGTCGGCGAATGTTTGAGCCGTTTCACACAACGAAGAGTAAGGGGACAGGCTTAGGTCTTGCTGTGACCCATAAAATTTTAGAAGGACATGGGGCAGAGATATTTGTCGAGAGCGAGAAAGATGTGGGCACGACCTTTACTCTTAGATTTCCAGCAGTAAATAGTTAAACTGTATAAAAGATTTTGAGTTTTCTATTCTTTACAGCGAGAATAGAGTGATTAGGAGACATCATGAAATCCCGTATATTAGTTGTTGATGACGAAGAATCGATTCGCGAGTTCCTTGAGATCATGTTAAAAAAAGAAGGCTATGAGATCACTTTGGCCGAAGATGGGCAAAAAGCAAAAGATCTATTGAGCAAAAAGACCTTCGATATGATCATCTCAGACTTGCAGATGCCGCACGTTACAGGGATTGAGCTTTTAAGGCATGTCAAAGAGACTTCTCCCGAGATTGTATTTATGATGATCACGGCTTTCGGAACGACTGAAACTGCTGTTGAGGCGATGAAAATGGGGGCTTATGACTATATCACCAAGCCTTTTAAAATTGATGAAGTGCGCCTCAATATTCAAAATGCACTTCGATCTCGCAACTTAGAGGTCGAGAACCGATCCCTAAAGAAGGAACTAGTTAAAGAGTACAGCTTTCAGAACATGGTTGGAAACTCTCAAGCTATGCATCAGATTTTCGATCTTGTTAAAAGAGTTTCGCAAACTCCGACAAATGTTCTGATCACGGGAGAGTCTGGTACGGGTAAAGAGGTTATCGCTAAGGCCATTCACTACAATGGACCTTTGAAAGACCGCCCATTTGTCACTGTGAATTGTGGTGCGATCCCTGAGAACTTAATGGAATCAGAGATGTTTGGTCACAAGAAAGGCTCTTTTACAGGGGCGGTCACCGATAAAGCTGGTCTTTTTGAGGTCGCGGATACGGGGACGTTGTTTCTGGATGAGGTCGGAGAATTGCCTTTATCCATTCAAGTAAAGCTTTTGAGAGCTATTCAAGAGAGAGTCATTCGCCGCGTGGGCGCCACCGACGATAATAAAGTTGAAGTTCGAATTATTGCGGCTACCAATAGAAATCTAGAGGATATGGTTTCTAAGGGAACCTTTCGTCAAGATTTATATTATCGTTTGAATGTCATCAACATTAAGTCGCCTTCTTTGCGCGATCGTCGAGACGACGTGCCTCTTTTGGCGAATCATTTTTTAAAAAAGTACAATGAGCGTTTAAATAAAAATATCGGTGGCATTTCTGCCGAAGCGATGGAAATTTTAAAAAAATACGATTATCCCGGAAACGTTCGTGAACTTGAAAATCTTGTGGAGCGAACAGTTGCTTTAGAGGGGGGATCGATGATCTTGCCTGAGAGCTTGCCTCCTATGGTGAACACTTCGAGTGGTCGTAAGATGGCCTCTTCGAATGAAATTGAAATCGGCGAGGACGGTGTCGATCTTGATAAGGTGATGGGGCAAATTGAAAAAGAGCTTTTGATCAAAGCGATTCACTCTGCGAGCGGAATCAAAAAAAGAGCTGCAAAGCTCCTTCACATTTCGTTTCGCTCCATGCGTTATCGTATCGAGAAGTACAATCTTGGGATCATTGGTGACGACGAGCTTTCGGACGAAGAATAGCCGTCCCGAAAGCCCCACTATTTTTGATTTACTTTGAGGCAAGTTCTTTCTTTTGCTCCGAAGTGAAGCGATAGGTATACTCAATTTGAGAGCTCTTTTTGTTCTCGTCAGTGACCTCGTTAAAATTTAAATCAGCAATGGATTTTAAAATACAGTCTTGGATAACTTTACTTTCAAGGTCTGTTGTTTTGACCTGCGCGTGTGCGACTTTGCCGGTGGCATCTAGCTCCCAAGTCAGAGTCAACTCTGTTCCTTTAAATGGCTCAGTCTCGTTTTTGTTTTGTACGACACAGGATTTTACAGCTTTGACGTTGGTCGCTATCTTTCTAAGGATAGATTCTCTGCGTGTATCCGCAGCTCGAGCTTCTGAAGGCAAAAGAGCTATTGTTTGCGGGGTTACTTTTTTTAACTCTGTTTTTACAACTTTTTCTGTTGTGACAATTTCAGATATATTTTTGCTAACTTGCAGCTGTTGGTAAGCCTTGTCCAGTTCATCTTCGTCAAGTCCGAGGTTCAGCGTCTGAAAAAAACGAAAATCTGTGTCAAGATAGAGGAGCTGGTCGACTTCTTCTTTTTGTTCTTCTTCTTTTTGCTTGAGTTCAGCCAGTTGCTCTTCAGCGGGGGTCAGCTCTGCCTGATCTGGGGCCACGGTCTCTTTTGTGGATATCCGCTCCTTTGGCAGCGGTGAGATTGGATCATATTGAGAATTCATCTCTTGAAGGCTTTGGGCCCAGGTCACGGTGGCACTCAGTATTACAGCGACAAGAAGTGCGGCGGCGTTTTTCATAATGGTTCCCCCTTGCTCTATTTTAGCATGGGTGTTTTGCTGAATTCTATACCTCACGAGAAATATTCAGTGTCTATAGTTTTGTCAGCATGCGAATTCTGTCTAAGAGTTCGAGAGCGAAATTGATAAACGGAAAAAAGTTCTACAGGCCACCTGCTGACAATTTTGCAGATGAATAGAAGTTGATCGTAATTTACCGCCCCTTAGGGAACAAGCCCTCGCCTTTTGTGACGAGGTTTTTAATCCAAGAAGTAAAGCCGTCACTCTCTAGGGAGCGGTTTAATACGGGGATGCCTTGCTTCTCGAGGAGGTGAATAAACATCTTGATTTGTTTTTGAGTGCTGTCCGTGTGCAAGAACTGAATGCCGTAGCCCCTGGTGTTTTTATAGACAATACGGGAGGGGATTTTAAAAAACACATGGTTGTATTGCCACTCAATGACCATTTCCTGATTTTGCTCGAATCCATCCCAAGCTTCGATAAACATGCCGCCAACGGAGACATTTCTAATAAGTCCGCTGATTTCATTCATCTTTGCTTCAAGATTGAAATTAAAGCGGGGCGCGGTTTCCCACCAGCGGGCTTTGGGATCAAAGTATACGATTCGCACCGAGGGAACCATAAAGTAGGCGACGGCAAGAAAGTCCAGAACAAGGATTGCAAGTAAAAACAAAAAACTCATCCAGGTCATCGAGGTCCAAAATCCATAAACATTCGCGGCAAAAATCCAAGTGATACAAAGAATGTATACCCAATAGCTCCAGCGGCGACAAATGTAGATCATCAGGCCCGCAATCGGCGGGACAAGCACGTAAGCAAAGAAGAGGCTTTTAGGAAGGTTATGGAGCCAATAGTTCCAAGTAGCCATGAGCGGCCGACTGGCCCTGTAAGAATTCAGAATAAGGTTTCCAATTGGCGCCAAAATATGCAAGACAGCAAGGATAATAATTGCCCAAGGTTTTCTACTCATAACCCAAGGATATTCAATATTTCGCCCACAGTGTAGAAAAATTTGCGTTCCGTCAAGTTTTAGCCACGTGTTCGATTTATACGTTGACTCGAACGAACGCTTCGATGTGAAGATAATATCACAGGTTTGTCTGAAAAAATTCCACAAATTAGTATAGACCTTGAACCCTGATCTAATGTCTTTAGACATGGTATTTCAAGAAGTTGTTGTTGGTCTTTATCTGGATGTTGCATATGGAATTCAAATGATTAGACGATTTTGGTCCCAAGTATCTGTGTCAAATAAGCTCTATATGATTGTTTGCGTGATGGCTTTGATAGTTGTTTTGGCGTTAGGGGCTCTTTGGCTTTTGACAGACGCGCCATCGGGCACTCGCGGTCTTGTTACTGGAGGGACTCTCTTTATTCTGCTGTTTGGAATAACTGGGTTGGGATTGGCAGTCTCTTTAAGTCGAAATCTATCTCGGCGCATCCATGAGCTTAAAGAGGGGGCCATTAAGTTTGGTCAGGGGCACCTTGATATTAAAGTGCCGGTGCACTCGAATGATGACTTGGGTGTTTTAGCGATTACTTTGAACAGAATGGCAGATGAAATTAAGAGTAACGAAAAGACCAGTCGTCTTAAAAGCTTATTTTTGGCGAACATGAGTCATGAGTTGAGAACCCCCCTTGGGGCGATTTTGGGTTTTGCCAAGTTACTTCGAGAGCCCTCAGTTACTGAGGAAGAGAGAGCGCAGTATATCTCGATCATCGAAAAAACGGGGGAGTCCTTAACAAAGGTAATTAATGACATTCTCGATCTTTCCAAGATTGAGGCGGGGCATCTTGAAGTTGAAAAATCCGTATTCTCTCTTGAAACTCTGCTTGAGGACGTAGTCGAGCTGTGCAAAGAAAAAATCCAGAGCAAACAGCTAGAAATTCGGCTGGTGACCAAAGATTCTCTTCCCGATTTGATCAGCACGGATCACCAACGTTTACAGCAAATTTTAATGGATGTTGTGGGCAACGCGATTAAATTTACAGAACGAGGAGTTATAACGATTTCTTGCGAGGCCCGAGATAAAAATTTGACTATAAGTGTTTCCGACACTGGTCTTGGGATTGCTGCGGACGAACAGGAGCTGCTTTTTAGAAACTTTAGTCAGGTGGATGGGTCTCTATCTCGTCGCCACGAGGGAGCCGGGTTGGGGCTGGCCCTATCTCGGCGCCTGGCTCAGATGCTCGGCGGGAATGTGATATTAAGCCAGAGCAGGGAGGGGATTGGGAGCACGTTTACGATTTCGGTTCCTTTTGAGCGACCAACAAAGGAGGCTCAGGCGGTGAGCGTGGTGGCAGAAAAAGAGAACCCGCCCCCCCATATTAAGGGGAAGTCCATTTTATTGGTCGATGACTCTGAAATTAACCGACTGCTCATAGAGAAAATTTTATCTAAAGAGGGGATGCTCGTCAGCATGGCCGTGAATGGGCGGGAGGCAATCGATATGGCACTGCAAAAAAAATACGATGTGATCCTGATGGATGTGCAAATGCCTGTTATGGATGGGCGTACGGCGACTCAGGAGCTCCGTTCTAGTGGCTATAATCTACCCATTATCGCACTTACAGCGCACGCGTTAAAAGAGGATCGGGATAAGTGCCTTGAGGCGGGGTGCAACGATTATCTAACCAAGCCAGTTCAGTTTGAGGTTTTATTTAGCACTATTGCAAAGTATACAGAGCCCCTTTTTATAGGAGCCCCTCCCTCTTCAGAGAATACTCTTGTCATTTTAGGTTAAATTACCTATTTATCAGGACCTCAGGCCCAGCGGGAGGTTTTTGATGAGATCCGTAGCAATTGCTTTAGTAACTTTTTTGTTTTCAGCTTCAGCATACACTCAGGAGTCCATTAGCTACGTCTGTGAGGCGGCTAAAATTCTTTCTTCACCATTCAAGGTGAATCTCGACGAATTACACAAAGTCACTCAGCTTGAACTCACAATGGATCCATCGGGAGCCAAGGTTTTTCTGACGACAGAGGTTGTAACTGCAGAGATGATACTCAATGGCTACGGGGCGACTCTTAAGCCTGTGGTTAAAGTCGAAAAGTACACCCTTCGAGATATGCGCTCTGGGGCGATGCTAGATTTGGTGGGCGATTCTGCAAATCAGCTGGATCTGAATTACGTGATTTTGCATTTAACTCAGTTGTCTGATGATTCAGCAGGCCCCGTTTCTTCAGGGAGCCACGAGGCAAAGGTGGATCTTGTGCTTGTGAGTTCTTATCCAGGCAATGATCACGCGAATACGGGTGTTCTAAAAATGACGTTCGATTGCAAAATGACGGTATTAGGTAATTAAAACGGTTGAGAGACCAGGGGTGGAAGATGAAACTTTTGTTAGCTAGTTTGCTCTTATTGAGTAGTGTTGCCGGTGCTAGGTCGGTGTCTTGTGATATCACTGAGTCGAAAGATCAGAAAGAAGCCCAATCTCAGGTTATATTGCCAGTTGCAGAAAAGTTCAACGCTCAGGTCGTCACGGTCTTTGGTGTTTTGAGTCTGAACTTTTTAGATGGAATGGTTGCGCTGAGTTTGCCGGATACAAGTTCTGAACAAGTCGTGAAGGCATCCTTGAGTGCTCGCGACGGCGACACTTTTCGCCTGCAAATGTTTCCATTCGAAGGAAAATACGATTATTTAGATATGTATTGCAGTATGGATGGAGAAGAGCAAAGCTCGGCGAAACCAACAGGTGCCGCATGCACTCTTGTTGAGACTTCTGGGAATCAAAAAGTTGAAACAAAATTTCAAATTCCAGTAGCTCAAAGTGGACACGAAGTGTTTGCGCTTCCAGCCTCGAAACTCTTGTCTTTGTCGGGGTGGGTGATGGCTTACAACGGCGTTATTGTTAATTATATCCAGAGTAATGGCAGCGAGAAAAGCATCACTAGTATTTCCGCTTGGGACCGACCATTCAGTGTGAGCTGGAATCCAGCGCAGCGAGATGTTGTTGCTGAGCTTAAGTGTGAGCCTCTTTTTTAAGAGGAGGCTTTAGGGCACGGCCTCCAGTAGAAGAATCCAATCGCTGTCTCCGATGGAGTTCGCTCCAGACTTGGTGAAGCTGCTGGCGGTGCTCTTTGCGAATGGGGACCCTGTCATGAGGGTTTTTGTGCCGCTAAACGGATCAATGGTATAAGCATTGACCTTGGTTCCGCCGAGCAAATTCGTATTGATCGTCAAAGTTCCAGCGGTAAAATAAACCAACGAGAAACTTCCGTCACTGGCATAGGCCGCTGGATAATTGACGCGATTTTTTTGATTGGTCAAAAAGGTTCCTGAAGCATCGGGGATCAGGAGCCACCACTTCAGCGGCGCAAATATCTTAGCTAAAATACCCATGCTGATGGAGCCTTCGCTGTTTAGGGCCTGCTGCCAGCCCGAATTAAAGAACCAAATGGGGGAATTCCCCATGAGTTGTCCCATCGCCCCTGATAACACTGCCTGGTAAGCTTGAGAGCGGGTCCCTTGTCCGGCAGGGCCCATGCCCTCGTAGGTCCCCTCAATAAAAAAGAAGGGCTTTGTGGTTCGGGCATAAATTTCGAGGGCCCCGCATCCGGCAGAGCTGTAGCAGCTTGAAGACTTGTTTGAGGCGACGGTGGTATCGGTATAGACTGTGTTAATGCCGAGCCAGGCTTCGTTCGGAAGAAAGTCACTCGAAGGAGTATAGCGGCTGCCGTGATAAGTGTGCAGGCTGTTTGGTAAAATGTCCCGGATGCCGTTGACCACGGCGCGGACAATGTCTTTGTCTGCGACATTGTAATCGCCGCCTTCAACCCAAATAACATTGTTAAAGTTTTTATAACGTTGCCCAACAAATTGACCGTAGGTGCGCATAGCTGTAGCTCCATTGGCTATCATTTCTTTGTACCAGCCTTCTCCGCCGCCATTGTATCCGACGTAGGAGGGGGTGACCAAAATAAGCATGTTGCGCTTAGCTACTTCGTTCATAACAAAGTCGACATGTTGCCAATAGACTTCGATAGGTTGAGTGAAGTCAAAGATTCCGTTTGATTTTTTCATGAAGGGAAAGGTTCCATAGAAGGTTTTTCCGGGAGTTCCACAGTTAAAACCAGAGCTGTCGACAGTAAAGCAATATTCCATGAGCTGAAATAATACAGTGTTAAATCCTTTTTGTTTTCGGTCGTCGAGGTACTTGATCACATCGGCTTGGCTTAAGGTCACTTCCAGAGACCAGGGAGTGTCGCCTACGAAAAAGAAGGGATTGTTGTTAGCATCAAGCAAGTAGCGTTTGCCGCTTTCAATATGCAGAGGAAAGCTTACAGTTGCTCCAGGAATTGGAGTCGCGGTTGGTGCTGGTGTCGGAGCAGGAGTTGCCGTTGGAGCAGGAGTCGGCGTTGGTGTCGGTGTTGCTGCCGCCACGATACTCCAATTGAATGACTGTGTAGTGGTGTTATCCACTTGGTCTTTTACTCGCACATTAAAGGTGTGTGCACCCAGTGCGAGTGCTGTGTATGCCTTCGGACTTATGCAGGCCGCAAAGGCCCCCGCATCTAACTGACACTCGGTGGATTTAATTCCAGAGCCCACATCGGTGGCTGTAAATGCAAAGCTTGCATCCATCACATTCGTTGAACTCGCCGGA
>JAMIQD010000043.1:0-5389 GCA_035914755.1 Pseudobdellovibrionaceae bacterium
CGATTTATCCAATTTTTTATGTAATTTCCGTTTCGCTCCGAAGCGACAATGCTTTTCATTCGCGCTCTCTAAAGTTTTTAAGTGATGATGCAAATTTTAATAATTTTGTAAATTTATTTGCGCATACAGATTTTCTGTTGTGGCTAAAGAACTCTCTTCTGGTCAGCAGCGCGACAACAGTGCTTGGCCTCCTCTTCGCCGCGACTAGTGCCTATGCCTTGTCTCGCTTTCGCTTCCGTGGTCGAAAACTTATGCTATTCTCTCTAATCGCGACACAAATGTTTCCGGCAACAATGCTGATGTTGCCGTTCTATATTATTCTGTCAAAGCTACAGCTGATAGACAATTTTTGGGGGCTGTTAATCATTTACTCTTCAACGGCGCTGCCATTTTGCATCTGGCAAATGAAGGCCTACTACGACACTTTGCCCCTCGAGCTCGAAGAAGCCGCTCGCCTTGACGGATGCTCAAGTTGGCAAGTTTTTTATAAAATTGTTATTCCAGTTTCAACTCCGGCACTCGCGATAACGGCTCTGTTTAGCTTTATGACAAGCTGGGGAGAATACGTGATCGCTGCAATAGTCCTTCAAGACCCCGCGCTTTACACCCTGCCACTAGGACTCCGTAGTTTCCAGGCGAGCCTAGCTACTCAATGGGGGCTTTATGCGGCGGGCGCTTTGATTGTCAGCATTCCAGTTTTGTTGCTGTTTATTAGTATCTCAAGATTTTTAGTTTCTGGTCTAACTATGGGAAGTACAAAGGGGTAGCCGATGGCGCACATTGAATTTACCAATGTCACAAAACATTTTGGCACGAATCTCATCCTAAAAGGGATCGATCTAAAAATTAAATCAGGTGAGTTTCTCGTCTTGGTAGGCCCTTCGGGGTGTGGAAAGTCCACCCTCTTACGAAGCCTCGCGGGCCTTGAAAAGTTGGACTCTGGAGAAATTAAAATTGGCGGCAAGGTCATAAATAAGATTGAGCCTCAGCACCGCGACATCGCCATGGTCTTTCAGAACTATGCTTTGTATCCCCACATGACTGTCGCAGAAAATATGGGATTCTCTTTGCACCTCAAAAGCAAAAAACAGTCTGAAATCGATACCCAAGTGAATGAAATTGCTGCTCTCCTGCAAATTTCACATTTACTTGAGAGAAAACCAAAAGAGCTATCTGGGGGACAGCGACAACGGGTCGCCCTTGGAAGGGCGCTAGCTCGTCAAACTCCAGTTGTCCTCTTTGACGAACCCTTATCAAACCTCGATGCCCACCTCCGCAACCAAATGCGTCTCGAAATAAAGCGACTTCATCAAAACGTGAAAAGCACAATGATCTATGTCACCCATGATCAGATCGAAGCGACAACGTTGGGTGATCGCATCGCCGTTATGCGAGACGGCCTTATTGAGCAACTCGGTTCGCCGTCTGAGATTTACCATCATCCAAAAAACAAATTTATAGCTACGTTTATTGGCTCTCCAGAAATGAATTTTGTGGAGGGATCAATTGTAAATCGGTTGCCCTGGCCTGAGGCCAAAGAAAAAGATAAACTTTTAGGAGTTCGGCCCGAAGCGATCCAAATTTCAGCAGGACCCCTTACGGAAAATGAGTTTTTGCTCGGCGAATTTCAAATTGAATTAACAGAAAATCTCGGTGGGCAGCAGATGCTCCACGGAAAAATCGAAGGACAGCCTCTTCGTATCTTAGTGGATTCCATGGAGGGCCATGCAACCCTTGACAGATTGAAGTTAAAAGCTGACCTCTCAAAAATACACTTATTTGACAAAACAACTGGCATGAGCATAAGAGGATAAAATGTCTATTTTTCGTACGCTCGGAATAATTCTTACTCTCACATTGGCTCTCAATTCATCAGCCTCTCCTCGCACTGTGTTTATTCAACTCTTTGAGTGGAGTTGGAATGACGTCGCCCGCGAATGTGAAATTTACCTCGGCCCTGCGGGATTCTCCGCTGTACAGGTATCCCCGCCACAAGAACATGTCGTGACTCAGAATGGATCTTGGTGGGAACGTTACCAGGTTGTTAGCTATAAGTTAAATTCTCGCGGCGGCGACGAGGCCGAGTTTGCAGACATGGTAAAGCGCTGCCACAATGTCGGCGTCGATGTTTACGCTGATGCTATCCTAAACCATGCTGCTGGCTTTGATAACGGCATTGGCTTTGCGGGCAATCAATTCAGTCGTTTCAACTATCCAGGGATCTACTCTTACAAGGACTTTCACCACTGCGGGCGAAATGGCAATGATAACATCGTCAACTACAATGACCTCTATGAATTGCAAAACTGCATGCTCGTGGGACTCGCAGATCTAGCGACTGAGACTCCCTATGTCCGAAATCGCTTGGCTGAATATCTCAATCACCTGCTGGATCTTGGCATTGACGGTTTCCGCATCGATGCGGCCAAACATATTCCTGCAACCGATATTAAGGCCATTACAAGCAAGCTCAATCGTCCGGCCTACATTTACCAAGAAATTATCTTTAATCCCAACGAGGGCATCAAATACAGCGACTATACTCCTATCGGGGATGTGACCGCTTATGATTACCCCTACGCGGTCTCACGGGCCTTTAAGCATAAAGACACAAACATCCTTTACGAGATTCACCGCAATCTTCCCCGTAGCGAAGATTCAATTGTATCACTCACAAATCACGATCTTGAGCGCAGCCCCGATCTCTCGTCAGTGTTGACCTTCACGGGTGATTCTCAGCTTTACCTTCTCGCACAAATTTATATGCTCGCATGGCCTTTTGGGTATCCGCAGCTATATTCAGGTTACCAATTCAAATCCTATGACCAAGGCCCGCCGCTCGATCAAAACCGAAAATTAAATCCCGTCTTAGACAAAAACGGAAACTGCCAACGACCATGGACCTGCGAACATCGAAGTCACGAGGTCGCTGCTATGGTCGATTTTCGCAACCAAACTGACAAAGTATTTAGCCTTACCAACTGGTGGACGAATGGCAAAGACCAGTTAGCTTTTGGACGTGGACAAATTGGCTATGTCGCCATCAATTTTTCCGAGGGAAGCATAACCAAAACATTTAAAACCTCGCTGCCTGAGGGGACTTACTGCAACCTCATGGCGTCTGGGTACAATATAAGGGCCCGCCAGTGCTCCAATGGCTACCATGTTAATCGCTTTGGTGAGTTTCATGCAAATCTGCCACCAAAATCTTCTATTGTTTTAATGAAATCTGCTTCAACGAACGACAAAAATAAGAAGTCCCTATGAAAAAAAACGAGACCTTTACTATTGGATTAGACCTTGGAGGAACCAAGCTTGCCGCAGCCCTCTTAGATAAAAATGGACAAATTCTAGATTTCATCAAAGTGCCAGTAGAAATGACTCGCGACAAGTCCGCCACTAAAACTCAAAAACGTGTTTTGCAATTGATGTCCGGAATCGTGCTTGATTTTCACAAGCGCTTTCCTCGCGAGACTTCTCCTTCAGTCTTTCGTGGAGTTGGCCTTGCAAGCGCCGGCCCCCTCAATACCGAAAAAGGACAGCTCACGTATCCGGTCAACTACCCTGGCTGGAAGGTAGTCCCCATAAGAGATCTTCTGCAAAATGAAATTCGCAGCCTTGGATTTAATACTCCCGTTTACTTTCAACACGATGCTACTGCCGCAGCTCTTGCAGAGGGCTGGGTGGGTGGAGGCAAGGGCCTCAAATCCTATGCCGTCGTCACCATTGGAACTGGCATCGGAACTGGAGTGATCCTGAATGAACAACCCTGTCAATCAAAGGGAATGGGCTCTGAATACGGGCACACTATTATCGACTACAAACCTCTCAAAAAATACTCTGACCAACTTCACCTCTGTACCGTCGAAGGATTCGCCTCTGGCACAGCTCTTCTTCGCCGGGCCAAAGAGTTAGGATTCAAAGGCGCTTCTGTAGAAGACCTCGTGCTCGCCAACGAGAAAAAGCACCAAGTTATTTTTGATGATATGGCCTGGGCCTTAGCTTGTCTTTGCTACAACCTTTCGATTGGCTATAATCTTGAGAGAATTTTTTTGAGCGGTGGCTTAATTAAAATTAAGGCCCTTTATTTGCAGAATCTTAAGCGGCACTACAAAAACTTAATTCAACAAATGAACCCAGCCTTTGAGTGCCCACTTGCTATTGCAAAGACAAAAAATATGGCAGGAGTTCTTGGCGCCGGTTATTTGCCCTACCTTTAAATTCACACTTACTTTCTCGTAAAAACGAGACTGGCGGCATCCTGATACGAAAGCTTCCAGTCAGGGTGCTCGACAAGTGTTTTGATAAGAGGCTCCCCTCCGGCAAAGCGATCCAAAACAAAACCCCTTATCTGATACTTTGCAACCTGAATGTCAAAGACCTCTCGGCTCTTAAAAAAGCCAATATATTCTTTGAGGTAAAATTGCGTATCCGTTACGAAGCCATGATAAAAAATCTTTCGATTTGTGCCCCAGGACCACGCCAAGTAACCACCGAATACGTGTGAATTAAAGACATTTCCTTGAAATTTATTTTCTTCAATCAATGTCGCCGCCGCGACAGGCATAATATTTTTGTCTACGCCAAGTCCTATCTCTCGATGCCCAGAGATCATATCGTAGCCGAAAAATATATTCTTCACTGACCAAATAACAGCAACAATCGCGACCACAAAACTCGCCCTCTTTGTCTTACTAGGCCATGTCGTCTTTAATGCCAAAGAAGTGTTCAACAAAACAAGGGCATAAGTCATAGTGGGGACAAAGCGAATCGCATAAAGGCCGTAAAAAATCATAAAAAATGAGGCAAGTGTCTCAAATACCGGTCGAGATTTTCTTGCATGATAAATTAAAAATAAATTCAGAAAAATTAATAGCAAGATAAAGACAGTTTGAGGATTCCAAAAAAATAGTGGATCAAAAGTCGGAAACCACTCGTAGTACAGCTTTCTAAAAAGTCTTCCCTCATTTTGTGAAAATGCAAAGGGATATAAAAATCCCTTCAACCCGCGAGGGTTCAAAAAACAGGCTAAGACAGAAGCGAAGGACAACAAAGCCAGTTTCCAGAATTCTTTTGTGCGCCATTTTTTTGCACTTGCGACAAGGGCCAAGCCGCAAAGAGCCCATCCAGTTGGAAATCCGGGATGGAGATTCACCCAAAATAAAAATATCAGAGGCAAAATGTATTTCCAACGAGATGGAGATTCTATTTCTTTGATTAATATCCCTATAATCAAAGTGACAAATATATCAGAAAATATTGATGTCCTTTCAACGAGTCGAAAGGACATCGCTAAGGCTCCAATCAAAACTGAAAGGCTCCAAAAAAAGACCGCCGCCCAATTTTTTCGCACCCAAAGAAGGGGAATAGAAAGAGTCCCCAGAATCAA